>NZ_JAZVJO010000052.1:0-13785 GCF_059453735.1 Peribacillus sp.
CTGATCGTCATCAAGCGATCAAGAATATTAGAGGCACAATGTAAAATAGCAAGCCGGTTGAATAACGTGCTGTCAGTAAACAGCAGCTTATTCAACCGGCTTTTCTAGTAAAAGGAGGAATTCGATTGGTTATTTACTTAATGGCAGGCGGACCAAGTGACTTACTCCCTGATTTAGGGATGTATAAAGACAGAGAAGGGTGTATATGGGTTGGTGTTGATAGAGGGGTACAAATACTACTTAATCATGGCATCGTGCCTGCAGCGGCATTTGGAGACTTTGATTCAGTTACAGAAGATGAACTGTCATTGATTCAAGAAAAATTAGATACGATCACAATCTATCCTTCTGAAAAAGATGAAACGGATCTGGAAATTGCTTTCAAGTGGGCAGTGGCACAGGACCCCCAAGAGATTTGGCTGTTTGGTTCCACTGGAGGAAGAATCGATCATTTTCTCGGCAACATTCATTTATTCTTACAAGAGGAGATCTTACCGCTGCATAAAAAAATCAGCTTTTACATGGCGGATCATAAAAATCTATTGACGGTAAGAACACCGGGATCCTATTCCCTTCAGGTGATGGATGATAAAAAATACATATCGCTGATCCCAGTGATCGGAAATGCGGATGGCATAAGTCTGCATGGTTTTAAATATCCTTTAGAAAACAGCTATCTTCCTGTGGGTTCCACCCGTTGCATCAGTAATGAACTTATTTCTGAGAATGGTAATTATTCCTTCACTTCTGGCATATTATTGGTGATAAGAAGCAGTGATTAATTATCACGCTTACTGCCTTACTAAGTATGTTAATCAAAAGCAGTCTATAAGAGGAAATCTCAATAAAGGAATGTAAGAGTGTGATTGCAGAGGAGGGGCATTATGAAGTTCTATACCATTAAATTACCGAAGGTTTTGGGAGGTTTGGTTAAAGCAATGCTTGGTGCCTTTAAGAAGGGCTGAAATAATAGAGAGTATCGAACGATTTGCACCCTTGATATGGGTGTTTTTTTGTTGTAAAAAAGTAAAAGGCATCCTAAGAAAAGGATGCCGGAACATTATACGCGTTCTACTTTGCCCGATTTAAGAGCTCTTGCAGAAACGTATACACGTTTAGGTTTACCATCGACTAAAATACGTACCTTTTGAAGGTTAGCACCCCATGTACGCTTAGATGAGTTCATTGCGTGAGAGCGTTTATTACCAGTACGAGTTCTTCTTCCAGTGATTACACATTGTTTCATGTTGATTCCCTCCTAACTACAGAAAGCTTGAGTTTTCATATTCTTGAGTCTGAATTGAAATACTTTAATAATTTATCATACCTCCCATGAGATTGCAATACTTCTGTAAATTACTTTCAAGAAAAAAACCTTGACATAACCCTTTGTGAATTGAATTATAATAATACAGTGCTACATTTGCTTTTAAAACAGAAGTCAATATAGTAGAATGGTTATAGTCATAGGATTTTGGGAGGGGTACACATATATGTCTATCGAATTAAAAACTAAATTTGGACAAATTGATATATCCAATGAGGTAGTTGCTACAGTAGCCGGCGGCGCTGCGATTGACTGTTATGGAATCGTAGGCATGGCCTCGAAAAAACAATTAAAAGACGGCATTGCTGAAATACTGAGAAAAGAAAACTTTACTAAGGGTGTAATCGTTCGTCAGGAAAATGATGAAGTCCATATTGATATGTTCATCGTAGTCAGCTATGGAACGAAAATTTCAGAAGTTGCACACAATGTTCAATCAAAGGTAAAATACACCCTGGACAAAACTGTCGGATTAGTTGTTGATTCCGTAAATATTTTTGTGCAGGGAGTTCGTGTTACGAACCCTTAAGTCAAGGAGGAAGTTTTAGTGTCAATTACAAGCTTAAATGGAAGACGTTTTGCAGAGATGATCATCCAAGGTGCAAACCATCTGTCTGCAAACGCTAAACTAGTCGATTCCTTGAACGTTTTTCCGGTACCGGATGGAGATACAGGAACGAACATGAATTTATCAATGACTTCTGGAGCGAAAGAAGTACAAAATAATGTACAAGATCATATTGGCAAAGTAGGTGTCTCTTTATCAAGAGGACTACTAATGGGTGCCCGTGGTAATTCTGGTGTTATTTTGTCCCAGCTTTTCCGTGGATTCTCAAAGTCAATTGAAACGAAGGCGAGTGTGAGCAGCCAGGAGTTTGCAGCTGCATTGGAATCGGGAGTAGAAACAGCTTACAAAGCTGTAATGAAACCTGTTGAAGGTACAATTCTTACAGTAGCAAAAGACGCTGCAAGACAATGTGTCATCGCGGCTCGAGAACACAGCGATATAATCATGGTTATGGAAGAAATTGTTAAAGAAGCGAAAGCATCTTTAGACCGTACTCCTGATTTGCTTCCTGTACTTAAAGAGGTAGGCGTAGTAGACAGCGGCGGTCAAGGACTTCTGTTTGTTTATGAAGGATTTTTAGCGGAATTAAGAGGCGAAGCGCTGCCGGCCATTTCCGATAACTTCACAATGGATAAACTGGTAAGTGCCGAGCACCATATTAATGTTCAGGGACATATAAATTCTGAAGACATTGTCTTTGGTTATTGTACTGAATTTATGGTCAGGTTAGAAGGTACGAAGACGTTTGATGAAGACAAGTTCCGTCAAGACCTAAGTGAACTTGGCGACTCGTTACTCGTCATATCTGATGAAGAAGTCGTAAAAGTACATATTCACTCGGAACAGCCGGGGAATTGCTTGAATTACGGCCAAACATACGGAAGCCTTATTAAATTAAAAATTGATAATATGCGCGAGCAGCATACGGCGATTGTTGGGGATACTCATGCAACGCTTGATACAGAGATTAAGCCTAAAAAAGAAAAACAAAAGTTTGGGATTGTCTCCGTGGCAATGGGTACTGGAATCAGCGATTTATTTAAAAGCATAGGAGCTACCGTTGTTATTGAAGGCGGCCAAACAATGAATCCAAGCACGGAGGATATTGTTAAAGCAATCGAAGAGGCTAATGCTGAAACGATCATCATCTTGCCTAATAATAAGAATATTATCATGGCAGCTCAACAGGCAAAAGATGTTGTGTCAGAACAAGTTATTGTGATTCCGTCAAAGACTGTTCCTCAAGGGATGTCAGCACTACTAGCGTTTAACCCAGCCTTGGAAGCACAAGATAATGATCACGCGATGACAGAGGCGTTAAGCCATGTGAAAACTGGTCAAATTACCTATGCTGTCCGTGATACGGTTATCGACGGTCTTGAAATTGCCAATGGTGATTTCATGGGAATTGATGAAGGTAAAATCAAAGTTAAAAGTAAAGAAAAGCTTCAAGCAGCGAAAGATCTTTTGCTTGAAATGATTGATGAGGAATCAGAAATCATCACAATCATTTATGGAGAAGATGCAAGCCAAAACGAAGTGGACGAGCTTGCAAAATTCTGTAATGCTCAATTCGAAGATGCGGAAGTAGAACTTCATAATGGAAATCAGCCGTTATACTCTTTCATATTCTCGATTGAATAATTAGGCATTAGAAGATGAAATGATGTCCTTCTATTATGAAGGAATGTCATTCATTCTTGCTGCTGGATTCTTATACAAACTGCTTGCCGTTTCACAGGTAAAGTGGGAAAATAAACTGCAGAAGCCAAGAGGCTCTGCAGTTTATTTTTTAATTGTTATTCAGTATGCAGTGTAGGAGGAAGTTATGAAGTATAAGAGCGTTTTTGATATAATCGGTCCGGTCATGATTGGTCCGTCTAGTTCTCATACAGCCGGTGCTGCAAGAATTGGAAGAGTGGCAAGAACATTATTTGGGCGGCAGCCTGAATGGGCTGTTATTTATTTTTATGGATCATTCGCTAAAACATACAAAGGCCACGGTACAGATGTTGCAATTGTTGGGGGTCTGCTTGATTTTGATACATTTGATGAACGTATAAAATCTTCATTTCAAATCGCTGAACAGCAAAAGATGAAGGTGGAGTTTCACGAAGAAGATGCTGTGACCGACCATCCGAATACAGCCAAAATTGTTATTGGCGATCACCAAGGTGAACTTGAACTTGTTGGGATTTCAATCGGCGGCGGAAAAATTGAGATTATAGAGTTAAATGGGTTTGTTCTCAGGCTGTCAGGTCATAATCCAGCGATATTAGTGGTCCATGATGATCGATTCGGAGCTATTGCAAACGTATCTAATATCCTAGCCAAACATGAAATTAATATTGGTCAAATGGATGTGTCACGTAAAGAAAAAGGAAAAATGGCCTTAATGACTATTGAAGTAGATCAAAATATCGGTGATGACGTACTTCGAGAAATTGGTGAACTAGCAAATATTACTCAGGTTGCCAAGATTGTCGATTAAACAATGAGATGAAGGGAGGATATATTTTGTTTCGTAATGTCGCAGAATTAGTAGAATTAGCACAATCACAAAATAAAAAAATATCCACCATTATGATAGAACAGGAAGTAGAAGTCACAGGGAAGACGAGAGAGCAGATTCTTTCTCAGATGGAAACAAATCTGGATGTAATGGAAAAAGCAGTTGAACGTGGTTTGCAAGGTGTACGTTCCGTTTCTGGTTTAACAGGTGGAGACGCTGTTCTTTTACAAGAGTATATTAAAAAAGGCACATTCCTTTCGGGTGAAATTTTACTCGATGCGGTCAGTAAAGCTGTTGCTACGAATGAAGTAAATGCAGCGATGGGAACCATTTGTGCGACTCCTACAGCTGGATCAGCGGGAGTGGTTCCGGGAACATTATTTGCTGTCCAAAGAAAATTAAATCCTACTAAAGAACAAAAAATTGAATTTCTCTTTACAGCGGGTGCTTTTGGGTTTGTTGTAGCCAATAATGCATCTATTTCCGGCGCAGCAGGCGGCTGCCAAGCGGAGGTTGGGTCAGCAGCAGGAATGGCTGCAGCGGCCATTGTAGAAATGGCTGGAGGTTCTCCTGCTCAAAGTGCGGAGGCAATGGCCATTACACTGAAAAACATGTTAGGACTTGTCTGTGATCCAGTTGCAGGACTTGTAGAGGTACCATGTGTGAAACGGAATGCTATGGGGGCGGCAAATGCAATGGTTGCAGCTGATATGGCATTAGCAGGAATCACCAGCAGGATTCCATGTGATGAAGTCATTATCGCCATGTATGAAATTGGTCAATCGATGCCTTCAGCTTTACGAGAAACAGCACAGGGAGGGTTAGCGGCAACTCCGACTGGCCGAGCTTTGGAAGCTAAGATTTTCGGTCTGCCGCTTCTTAAGAAATGAACCAGTTATTAGAAGAGTCTGTTACCGCCGTTAAAGGAATTGGAAATGAGACTGCCCTAACATTAAATGAAATGGGCATTCATACCGTGTTTGATTTATTTGAACATCTCCCTTTCCGCTACGAAGACTATCGTTTAAAGGATTTAGAAACGGTAGAACATGAAGAACGAGTTACGATTGAAGGGAAAATCCACAGTCAGCCGATGCTTACGTATTTTGGAAAGAAAAAGTCTAGGCTGACATTCAAGGTTTTTGTAGGGAACAATCTGATTACGGTTATTTTTTTCAATCAGCCCTATTTAAAGTCAAAGATGGACATCAACAGCGTAGTGACGGTTACTGGAAAGTGGGATCGCCATCGCCAAACCATTACAGGCAGCGAATGTCATATTGGTGAGAATCGACAGGAAAAAGAATATGAACCTGTCTATTCGATAAAGGGAAGTATGACGGTTAAAGGATTACGCCGGTACATCGGCAACGCCTTTAAACAGTTTGGACCGGCTATTGAAGAAAACCTGCCGCAAGGATTACTCTCACAGTATAGATTGATGCCTAGACCGAATGCCTTATGGACCATGCACTTTCCAGCTTCAGAGGATGATATGAAACAAGCGAGGCGCCGCTTTGTTTATGAAGAGTTTTTACTTTTTCAACTGAAGATGCAGGCAATGCGTAAAGTTCAAAGAGAAGAATCAAAAGGAATTGAACAAGACTATCATCTTGAAAAAGTAACTGCGTTTATCGAATCTCTGCCCTTTCCTCTGACGGATGCCCAGAAACGGGTTGTTAATGAAATATTAGCGGATATGAAATCTCCCTATAGAATGAACCGCCTCCTGCAGGGGGATGTCGGATCCGGAAAAACTGTGGTAGCCGCTATCGCCTTGTATACATCTATTTCAGCTGGTTATCAAGGAGCTTTAATGGTTCCTACTGAGATATTAGCTGAACAACATGCCGCTTCGATGCGTGCAATGCTAGAACCTTTTGGAATTAAGTCAGCTCTTCTGACAAGCTCCGTAAAAGGGAAAAAACGGCGGGAACTGCTAGAAGCATTAAACAGCGGAGACATAAATTTATTAATCGGTACCCATGCTCTTATTCAAGATGAAGTGAATTTCCTCAATCTTGGACTTGTCATAACCGATGAACAGCATCGGTTTGGTGTGAACCAGCGGCGGGTTTTACGAGAAAAAGGGAACAGTCCTGATGTCTTATTTATGACAGCGACGCCGATTCCTAGAACGCTGGCCATTACAGTTTTTGGAGAAATGGATGTATCAACAATTGATGAAATGCATGCTGGACGTAAAATCATTGAAACGTATTGGGCTAAGCATAATATGCTCGATAGGATTCTTGTTTTTATTGAGAAAGAATTGCAGCAAGGTAGACAGGCTTATGTAATTTGTCCGTTGATTGAAGAATCGGAAAAAATGGATTTAGAGAACGTACTTGATGTACATGCTATGCTGACACAGTATTTTGGTGAGCGATATCAAGTCGGATTGATGCATGGAAAACTTCCGGCGGATGAAAAAGACGCTGTTATGAAGGATTTCAGCCAGAACATGACAAAAGTTCTTGTCTCCACTACAGTCGTTGAGGTGGGGGTTAATGTACCTAATGCTACCGTGATGGTTATTTATGATGCGGAACGATTCGGTCTCGCACAGCTTCACCAGCTTCGCGGCCGGGTAGGAAGAGGGAGCGATCAGTCTTTCTGTATCCTGTTAGCTGATCCTAAATCGGAAAATGGGAAGGAGCGTATGACCATTATGACCGAGACAAATGATGGTTTTGTCGTTTCTGAAAAAGATCTCGAACTTCGTGGGCCTGGCGATTTCTTTGGAAGAAAGCAGAGTGGCGTTCCTGAATTTAAAGTGGCAGATATGGTTCATGATTATCGAACACTTGAAGTAGCTAGAAATGATGCAGCCAAACTCATCGCTTCGGAAGCATTTTGGCATGCGCCGGATTATGAGCCGCTTCGAAAGCATCTTGCAAGCACCGGTGTATTAGATGGAGAAAAGCTGGATTAAAAAGAATAAGCTAAAAAACAGATTGCAGGTTGAATACATCTTGCAATCTGTTTTTAATATCTATATACTACTATTAGTACCTAGTCATAAAACGTGGATGGTGACCTTCAAATGAAAAGGAATAAGAAGGAACGCCAGCAGTTATTAATCGACACGATTAAAGGAAATCCTTTCGTAACAGATGAAGAGCTGGCTGAAAAATTTTTCGTGAGCGTTCAAACAATCAGGCTGGACCGGCTTGAACTTTCCATTCCCGAACTACGGGAGCGGATAAAGAACGTTGCGGAAAAAAGACTAAGCGATGAAATCAGGGCACTCCCGATTGATGAAGTGATTGGTGAGGTCATTGATGTGAATTTAGACCAAAATGCAATTTCAATTCTTGATATAAATAAAGAACATGTTTTTAAACGAAATGGGATAGCGCGAGGCCATCATTTGTTCGCCCAAGCTAATTCCCTTGCTGTAGCTGTTATCGATGACGAATTGGCGCTGACGGCAAAAGCATCCATTCTATTTACACGATCCGTAAGGGAAAATGAGAGAGTGGTTGCTAAGGCTCGTGTATTGGATACGGCTTCGAGTGATCGTTCAAATGTAGAAGTGAACAGTTATGTTGGCAGTGAATTGGTATTTAAGGGAGAGTTTGAAATGTACCGCTCCTGTCAGCCAGAAAAGGGTGAAGAAAATGAAAATAGCAATTGATGTAATGGGCGGAGATCATGCACCAAAACAGCCAGTTTTAGGAGCTATGAAGGCTGTTCGTGAATTTCCTGATATTGAAATGATTTTAGTAGGAAATGAAAAAGAAATAAATGAACATTTAATACATAATGACCGGATATCTGTCGTACATACTGAAGAAAAGATTTTGGGTACAGATGAACCCGTTCGAGCGGTGCGCCGTAAAAAGAACGCATCACTAGTCCTTGCAGCTCAGTTGGTTAAAGACGGAGAAGCGGATGCATGCATTTCAGCAGGAAATACGGGTGCACTCATGGCGGCAGGGTTATTTGTCGTTGGACGTATTGATGGGATAGACAGGCCAGCTCTTGCCCCGACCCTGCCGACTATTGACGGCGGAGGTTTTGTCCTTTTAGATGTTGGAGCGAATTCGGATGCGAAACCAGAACATCTTGTTCAATATGCCATTATGGGCTCCATTTATGCGCAAAAGGTTAGAGGAATCGCTAATCCTCGTGTAGCTCTATTAAATATTGGTTCTGAAGAGAAAAAAGGCAACGAATTGACAAAACAAGCGTACGGCCTTCTGAAAGAAGCAAAGATCAACTTTACAGGCAATGTTGAAGCGAGAGACTTGCTTAATGGAGCTGCGGATGTTGTCGTTACAGATGGTTTTACAGGAAATATGGTGTTGAAAACGATTGAAGGAACCGCGATGAGTGTTTTCTCTATGCTTAAAGTAGGTTTAATGAGCAATACGAAAAGCAAACTGGCTGCGGCTATGCTTAAACCACAATTTAAAGCAATTAAAAATCAGATGGATTACTCTGAGTATGGTGGAGCAGGACTTTTCGGATTAAAAGCACCGGTTATTAAAGCTCATGGCTCATCTGATGACCATGCTATATACAATGCCATCCGCCAGACGCGTGACATGGTCAATCATCAAGTTGTACAGAATATTGTTAGTTTGATGGAAACCGGAAAACAAGAATGAGTTAGGGGTGTCGACAATGGGGAAAGTAGCATTTGTTTTTCCAGGACAAGGTTCACAAACAGTGGGGATGGGAAAAGATTTTTATGAGAGCGATCAGACCGTTCAATCAATCTTTCAAGAAGCAGACAGCACGCTTGGATTTTCGCTGACTGATCTTATCCTAAATGGACCGCAAGAAGAGCTCACATTGACAGCAAATACACAACCGGCATTATTAACGGTAAGTTTTGCTCTCTATCAAGCAGTAGTGAAGGCTGGAATTACGCCAGATTATACAGCTGGGCACAGCTTAGGTGAATATTCAGCGTTAACTGCCAGCGGTGCGATGACATTTAAAGAAGCGGTACATACGGTTCGAAAACGCGGGGAATACATGGAAGAAGCCGTTCCAAACGGTATTGGGACGATGTCAGCCGTGCTCGGTATGGATCAGGCGCAGCTAGAAGAGCTGACAGCCGATATTACGCGTGAAGGGAATACCGTACAGCTGGCGAATATTAACTGCCCAGGGCAGATTGTTATTTCAGGAACGACCGAAGGTGTTCAATTGGCTGCAGTGAAAGCGAAGGAAAACGGAGCAAAACGAGCAATCCCATTAAATGTGAGCGGCCCTTTTCATTCCATCCTAATGGAACCAGCAGCTGCTAAACTAGCAGAAACACTTAGCTCAATAGAGGTTAAGCAAGCAATAACTCCTGTGATCTCTAACGTTACAGCTCAGCCTGTAACCCAGCCTGAGGAGATTAAGGAAAAACTGATCGAACAGCTTATTTCACCTGTACGCTGGGAAGAAAGTATACGAACACTTCTAGATTTAGGTGTTGATACATTTATCGAAATCGGACCTGGTAAAGTACTGAGTGGTTTAATCAAAAAAATTGACCGCAGTGTATCGATTTATTCAGTAAATGACATGGCGAGTCTTGAAAATACAGTCCATGCACTTAGGGGGAATTAGAATGCAGCTTAACGGAAAGAATGCATTGGTAACCGGAGCATCACGTGGAATTGGCCGGGAAATTGCATTAGAGCTTGCTCGTCAGGGTGCGAATGTGGCAGTCAATTTTGCGGGCAGTGAAGAAAAGGCGAATGAGGTTGTCGCTGAAATTAAGGAAATGGGGCGCCATGCTTTCGCTATTCAAGGAAATGTGGGTGACTCAGAGAGTGTTACAGCGATGATGAAACATGTCTTTGAGCAGTTTACAACACTCGATATTCTCGTTAATAATGCTGGAATCACCCGCGATAATCTATTAATGCGGATGAAAGAAGCAGAGTGGGATGATGTAATCACTACCAATCTCAAAGGTGTATTTTTGTGCACAAAAGCGGTCACTAGACAGATGATGAAACAGCGTCATGGACGAATAATCAATATTGCTTCTATTGTCGGGGTCAGTGGTAATGCTGGACAGGCCAATTATGTAGCGGCTAAAGCAGGTGTAATTGGGTTAACGAAGTCTACTGCTAAGGAACTCGCTGCGCGTGGAATAACGGTCAATGCGGTTGCTCCTGGGTTTATTACTACGGATATGACTGAACAACTAACCGAGGATATACAGAAAACGATGTTAACTCAAATTCCGCTGGCACGCTTTGGCGATCCTAAAGATGTAGCCGGGGTTGTCACGTTCCTTGCTTCCGAAGCGAGCAGCTATATGACTGGGCAAACGCTCCATGTAGACGGCGGAATGGTGATGTAATCTTTATTAATTAACCGGTATATACTATAATGTCTTGAGGGGAGGTGAATGCAGTGGCAGACGTATTAGAACGCGTAACAAAAATCGTAGTTGATCGATTGAATGTTGAAGAGTCAGAAGTGAAATTAGAAGCTTCATTCAAAGAAGATCTTGGTGCAGATTCCCTAGATGTTGTTGAACTAGTTATGGAATTTGAAGATGAATTTGAAATGGAAATTTCAGATGAAGACGCAGAAAAAATCAGCACAGTTGGAGATGCTGTGAATTACATACAAAGTACTATGTAATCTAAATGATCTCGAAAAATGAAAAATGAACACAAGGCTGCGGAGAATTCTCTGCAGCCTCTTTTAGTTAACGAATGCGTAATCTTATAGATCATGAATAGCCATGGGGAATTTATCCTCATTGAAGCGAGGAGTTTCCTTTGAAGCCTTGCTGCTGTATGCTATAATACTTTGAAGAGCTTGGCGTATTTAAACCGCCAAGTTTCTTTTCTGTAACGAATGACGTTACCAGATAAATTGTCATCATTCTTTAGTGTTTAGTGGAGGGTTTGGTCGTATGAAAAGGAACGATATGGATCGAAAACCGGTAAAAAGTGAAAATAAATTTACACAGCTTCAAGAACAAACGGGTTTTCTTTTTCATGATGAAAAGCTATTGAAACAAGCGTTCACCCATTCATCCTATGTGAATGAGCATCGCCGGAAGCCGTATGAAGATAATGAACGGCTCGAATTTTTAGGAGATGCCGTCCTAGAATTGACCGTATCAAAGTACCTATTTGTAAAGTATCCAATGATGAGCGAGGGCGAACTGACAAAATTGCGAGCAGCAATTGTATGTGAGCCATCTTTAGTCAATTTTGCGCATGATGTGTCGTTTGGCAATTATATTCGACTCGGAAAAGGTGAGGAAATGACTGGAGGCAGAGAACGTCCAGCGTTGCTTGCTGACGTGTTCGAAGCATTTATCGGTGCGTTATATTTGGATTTAGGTCTTGATTGTGTCGTTCAATTCTTAGAGAGGGTAGTTTTCCCTAAGATAGACGAGGGTGCTTTTTCTCATGTGATGGATTATAAAAGCCAATTACAAGAACTTATTCAACGGGATGGTACAGGGGCACTTGAATATCAAATCCTTCTGGAAAAAGGTCCGGCCCATAACCGGGAGTTTGTCTCCGTGGTTTCCTTAAATCAGGAAGAACTGGGTACGGGTATGGGAAGATCGAAAAAAGAAGCTGAACAGCGTGCTGCTCAATGTGCACTTTCAGCTCTCAAAGAAAAATAATAAAGAAAGTCTCAAGTAAAGAGTTGAGATAGAGGGGGAAAGCAAATGTTCCTCAAACAATTGGATGTTGTGGGATTTAAGTCCTTTGCTGAACGGATTTCGATGGACTTTGTCCCAGGTGTTACGGCAGTAGTAGGACCAAATGGCAGTGGAAAGAGTAATATTACAGACGCGATTCGATGGGTTTTAGGTGAGCAGTCTGCAAAATCTCTCCGTGGAGCGAAAATGGAGGATATTATATTCTCTGGAAGTGATTCACGAAAGTCACTGAATTTTGCAGAGGTTACCTTAACGCTGGACAATGAAACGAACTCCCTGCCGATCGATTTTCATGAAGTAAGTGTGACTAGAAGAGTATACCGATCAGGAGAAAGTGAATTTTTCATAAATAATCAAAACTGCAGGCTTAAAGACATTGTGGATTTATTTATGGATTCTGGTCTTGGTAAGGAAGCCTTTTCGATTATAAGTCAAGGGAAAGTAGAAGAAATTCTCAGCAGTAAAGCAGAAGACCGCAGAGTCATTTTTGAAGAAGCGGCAGGCGTCCTGAAATACAAAAACCGTAAAAAGAAGGCAGAGCATAAGCTGTTCGAGACACAAGAAAACTTAAATCGGGTTAATGATATTCTATTTGAATTAGAAGGTCAGGTTGAACCGCTGAAAATTCAATCCTCGATTGCACATGATTACCTTGAAAAAAAGGCAGAGCTTGAGAAAAGTGAAGTAGCGTTAACGGTCTATGAGATTGAAATGCTTCATGAAAATTGGGAAAAGTTAACCGCTGCTTTTGAAGAACATAGTGAACAAGAGCAAACGATGACAAGATCCATTGCTCAGAAGGAAACCGAGTCTGCTAAGCTGCGTAAGCATATAGCCGGTCTTGATCAATCTATGAATGATCTACAGGAGACTCTTTTGCGGGCAAGTGAAGAACTTGAAAAACTTGAAGGACGCAAAGAAGTATTAAAAGAGCGGAAAAAAAATGCCTCTCAAAATAAACAGCAGCTCGAAAAGTCAATTGACGATGGTGAGAGAAAGATCAGCGAATGGACTGCTGAAAAAGAACGTGAAAATCGAGTGCTTGTGAAGCTTGAAAAGGAAGTTAGAGATCTTCAATTAAGCCTTCATGAAAAACAAAAAAGCCTTGGTTTGTTTACAAGTAATATTGAAGAAACCATAGAAACGCTGAAAAGTGATTATATTGAATGGCTGAACAAACAGGCTTCTGCCCGTAATGAACAGCAGTATCTTGATCAGCAGCTGAATCAACAGGAGCTCTTGAGGATGATGGGGTTGCCGGATGAACACATGCCAAGAGATAAGATTGAATTATGTTGAGCCTGCTTCTAACTTTCAGAATGTGTAATCGTTGTATGCCTTACCTCCTGGTGTCCCGCTCAGCGTTAGTAATAGGACGGCCACGTCATTCAACCAGGACGAAAAATAAAGATCTCGTCAGTCAGGGGCTTAGACTGTCCGGCCTGATGAACTGACGGTGGCCTGTCGGAGCTGAAGTGTGCCTCGTATGTGTGTTAAATAGGCGTGTTTGAGGCCGAGGCTAGAGCCTACGTGGTCAAAAAATGTCGCTCTCTCCGTACCACCACTCTTTTGAGGCATTTTATAAGCTGAAAGTGGAAGGAATGACTCCACTTTACTGGGTGAAGTGGCAGGAGACGAGGCTACAAGTGCGACATACTCCTCAGCATCACTGGATCAGGTCACATCAGGTCGATCAGTCAGTTCAGTCAGTTCAGTCAGTTCAGTCA
>NZ_JAZVJO010000053.1:0-21999 GCF_059453735.1 Peribacillus sp.
ATTAGAGCTGTTTCCATACCAAAAGCATTTTGAGCCATCGCCACGATCGCTTCGTTGTTCGGGATAACACCATCAATATCGAAGCCCTTCTCAAGCATTTTCCCAAAAAAATTGAGTGATCAGTATTACCACCTTAACATCCTATTTGGACGAATTGACAGAATGGATGAAGAATTACCAGGTCATTCTTTCAAGAAAACGTGGTGTGGGCATTAGTTTAGATGGTACAGAAAAAAACAAAAGAAAAGCACTTGCCGGCTATTTTTTATTGCATTTCAATGAAGAGCTGATTGAAGCTCTATTTCTTTTAGAAAAAAGCGAAGTTTTTCAAGATAAGATCTTAGGGTATTTTTCACCAGATTTTCTGCTGATCACTGAACGTTTAGTCAATGAAATCATCTATAAAGGCCCTTCAAAACTAACCGATAGTGACTATGTTGCGCTCATTATAACGATTTGTATTTCCATGCAAAGAATAAAGCTAGGATTTCTTCTAGAAGATGATGAGGAACAACCTCCTAATGAAATACTAGAAGAATACAGCATTATGGAACAGTTGTGTAAAAAACTCGGAGAAAAATATTCTATCGTGTTCACAACCAAGGACATTTTTTTATTAGCTGTTACTTTGAAAGGATCTAAAATCCATACAGCAGAAGCTATTCATGATGATAGTGTATTACTCGGATCCCATATTAAAAATGTCATTCGAAATATATCGGCACAGCTTAATATTGATTTAACAAATGACTTTTCGCTTTTTCAAGGACTTCTTGCTCATATGGAGCCCTCTCTTTTTCGGATTCAGCAAAAGATGGATTTGTTTAATCCATTAACAGATGATATCAAAAAAAAGTATCCCGTACTGTTCATGGCCGTAAAGGACAGTTTGGAGAATGAATTCACTCATTTAGAATTCCCCGAAAATGAAGTCGCCTTCATTGTTCTGCATTTTGGTTCAGCTTTACTGTTAAGTGAAGAGGCTATGTCGATTAAATCCCTCGTGGTCTGTCCTACTGGAATTGGAACGTCTAAAATGCTGGCAAGCAGGATAAAAAAAGAGATTATCGAAATAGATACGGTCGAAATAAA
This sequence comes from Peribacillus sp., assembly GCF_059453735.1. NCBI lineage: Bacteria > Bacillati > Bacillota > Bacilli > Caryophanales > Bacillaceae > Peribacillus > Peribacillus sp. The sequence continues at coordinate 1,093 of NZ_JAZVJO010000053.1, forward strand.
ATCGATTAAAGATTTAAATCAAGTAAACCTAAACCAATATGATGTCATTATATCTACTGTAAGACTTCCATTTATGGATGTAGATTATCTTCTGGTAAGCCCCCTGTTGAGTAGTGAAGAAATAAAAACAATAAGGACCTACCTGCAAAAAAATCTACATACTCTTACAAAAAATAAATATCATTTAATGGTGAATGGGAAAGAAAAAATTCATTCGCGTAAACGGAAGCAGTCAATCACTGACGTTTTAAAAGAAATTAAAGAGGTACAATCTAGTATAGAAATTATTCTCAAAAATTTCTGTGTTTATCAAAAGAAGAATGAATCTTATCAGCAGGTGATCTTGGAAATGATTCATTCAGCTGATCAAAATCATCTTTTATCTCAGCCTGAAGCAGTTTTACATGAAATTATGGAACGGGAGAAATTAGGCGGGCTTGGAATTCCACGAACAAGCATGGCCCTTTTCCACTGTCGCCATGAAAATGTTCATGAATTGATATTCCAGATTACCCACTTGAACACCCCATGCATAGTTACAGGAATGGATGGAAAAGATCTACCCATTAAAAATTTAATGCTCTTAGCAGCTCCTAGAATTATGAATGCCAGAGAGCAGGAAATACTCAGTCTTATAAGTACAAGTTTAATTGAAAACGATGAAGCCATACTAGCATTTTCATCTTCCAATGAGGATATGATTCGATCTAAATTGGAAGCTATTTTCTTAGAGTATCTTCACAATAATCTAATAAAGGACTGATATAAATGAAAAAAGTCGTTCACTTTGGTGCAGGTAATATCGGAAGAGGATTTATCGGAGCACTATTTTCCCAGTCAGGTTATCATGTAACTTTTGTAGATATTGCTGATGAAATAATTAAACAATTAAATCAAGAAAAAACCTATCTTGTAAAGCTGGCAACTGAGCAAGGAGAAGCTACCAAAATTGATCATGTCTCTGGTCTTAATAATATGACACAAGAAACAGACGTAATCGAAGCAATAAAAACTGCGACATACCTTACCACTGCTATCGGACCTAACATCCTGCCGCATATTGCGCCATTAATTGCTAAAGGAATAACAGAAAGAGTTAAGGCATCGGACGAAAAAATATATATTATTGCTTGTGAAAACCAAATTTCAGCTACTGACATATTGAAAAATTTCATCTTAGAACATCTGGATGAAGAAACAAAAACAGCCATGCAAGATAAAGTGTCCTTCTTTAATTCAGCAGTAGACCGGATTGTTCCCATTCAGAATACAAAAGGATCTCTTGATGTTCTTGTTGAATCCTATTATGAATGGGTGGTCGAAACAAAAGATACCATTCCTCATGTTGAAGGCATGACCATTGTAGAAGAGTTAGCGCCTTTTATTGAAAGAAAACTGTTTACGGTTAATACTGGACATGCTGTTATAGCCTATCTCGGTTATCTATCAAATAAAGCTACAATTGATGAAACATTAGCAGATCCTGAAGTCCTGCAACAGGTTAAAGCCACATTGAATGAAACGGGAGCCTATTTAATTAAGCAGTATAATTTGAATCCAGACGAACATGAAAAGTACATTAATAAAATTATTCAACGCTTTAAGAACCCCTATTTAAACGATGGAGTAACAAGAGTAGGCCGCTCACCTATACGTAAGCTTGGTCCAGAAGATAGACTAGTACGACCAGCAGTCCAAGCACAAAAAGCCGGCCTCAGCTTTGACTATCTTGCCAAAGCAATGGCTGCAGCCCTGCACTTTGATTGTCAAGATGATCCCGAAGCAGTAACCATTCAAGCGATGATCCAAGAACATGGAGTATTCCATGTTTTAAAAGAAATTAGTAACTTAGACGAAAATGATGAAATAGCAAGAACAGTCGTTCATCATTATAAATCCATGAAAAATTAAACAGAATGACTAGTAAAAGGGGAATGAACTTTTGTTCATTCCCCTTTTTTCTACCACTCATTTTAATACACTTTTTTGTTTAGCCTCTTTTAACCACATTGGAAATTCGTTTAATAGCTGTTCGTACAGTTCTTCATCCGATACTGTTTCAATATTCATGAAATGAAAGAAATTGGCATTGTCGACCACTCTGCCTTCCATTGTATCTAATTTTCTTAAAACATCAAAATTGGCATCACCAACGCCAACAAACTGCCAAAAAATTGGCTTGTCCGAAGATCCTACAATGAACTTTTTAATGCCTGATTTACAGCCGCCATCATTAATAAATACTAGGAATACAGGCAGCTCACTTGGCTCTTCTTTAAGATATTTTTGCATAACATCTTTCATAACTTTGGGTTCATCATTTCTCCCGAATTTATGAATTGTATCATTCGTCAAAATCTGTTCATTCACATAACCTGAAAAGTCTTTTTCCGTTACTTGAGGCAAACGGGTAAATTCATTGTCATAAATCCAAACGTCCAACGCCCCGTCATCATCAAATTGACTAGCAACTGCTAAAATTCGTTCAACAACTTTTTGGACTGTGCCATCATTATAAAGTTTCCTCATCGAGCCGCTAATATCTAAAACCAAACCTACTTTGGCTGTAACATGTTGTATTTGTTTTTTCTCAAGCACAATTCGAACTTTCTTTTTTAATAAAGAAACGGTACTCATTTGCTGTGGAGGACTCTCCTTCTTAACGGGTTCTGTGGAGGGCTCACCAACTTCAACGCCGTATTCAGTACAAAGATCCGCTAACCCGCCAAAATAACCTGCACCTACTGCCTCGTACTTCCATTCTCCCGCATGACGATACAAAGTACCAAGAACAATAGCATTTTCATTAGTAAAAGAGTACGTGATTGGAAAAGTTGTTAACACGTCCTTTGTCTTATCATTAATAACTTGCATCTCAATCTCTGATACATTTGCAAATATATTCCCCGTTGCTTCAGGTTGATCAATGGTCAGCGTAAAGACAATCTTTTGAACATCCAACGGCACTTGAGGTAGGTTAATGACAAAATGAGGCTTCTCTAAATACTCTAATCGTACCGAACCACAGCTAGAGACAGGTTGTCCATAAAACACAAAATCTTCTTCCCTGACAACTTCCCCCTTTTCACCAATCATAAAAGCAGATGCATCAATCTCCATATCTTTTCCTGAATGCCATGTCATTTTCACATCTACTAATTCTCTATCTGAATGATTCTTTGTCAAATCCATTTTTTGGCCTTTAACTATTGTCAAACTCATTTCTATTCCCTCCCTTGATTATCTTCTTTTATTATGCAATAGTTCATTACTTTTTTCAGCAAAATAAAAATGCGATTCCCACTTGGAATCAGCCTTGTTTATTTTGCTGCTTGTGACATACTTATTCCCCTTTAAACATGATTTAATAAACGATTCCTTTAAATAAAATCTTGGCTTGGTTCCCTAATTTCTTTTGCCTTTGAAAATCTTTGACCTTCTTTATGGCATCCATCATTCCAGTTGCTTCAATAATAATCTCCTGTTGTTCGATGTCGTAATCAAGTATAAATATATAATCCTTCATAAAATCTCCCCCTATAGCTATAGTTTATAAATTGATTATATTGAACGTATAGTTTTTTTATGTATTTTCATTAAGTTAGTGAATGCGCTTACATTTTATTTCAATATGAAGGAACAGCTTTTCATAGCATTAAAAAGAATATCTTATGGTTTAACAATCCCTAAGGACTGTTAAACCACTCTGTTGTCTTTTCGTAGAATTAATGAGGCATCGGCGGCTGAGACTGTGCTGGTGCAAATCCATTTACCATTTGTTGAATATCCGCAGGGGCAAGCTGTGGAACTTGATAATAATGATGTTTGTTTTGATATAGTGATATCTCATAAGCCATCTCTATGCAGTTTGGAACAGAATCAGCAAAAACGCGGCGAACCACTGGATTTGTAAGTTCTAACGTTGACATAGCTTTCAAAGATGCCCCTGCTTTGACTTCTCCTAGCATAAGACTCGAAATACATTCATCAGTAATATCAGACACTGATTGTATTGGTTTCTTTGGCTGTGACGGCTTAAGTCCATAAATAAAATCATTACCTTGTTTCATTTTATAACTTTGTGTCGGTTTAGACGGATCCATTCCTGTCTTAAAGCACTCTATAGATATGTTATATTCCTCTTGAATAAACTGATACTGACGATCTAGAATATCCTTTAACTCTGGATCTTTAATATGTTGGCGTAACAAGGTATACAAGTTTAATGTATTAATTGTCCCAGTTAGGACTTCGTGTACATCAAATAACTCATGACCCCCATGATTCATTTGCGGGGGCACAGCACCTGTTTGCATATTTTGATGAATTTGTTCTTGTTGATTTTGCTCCATACATATTCCTCCTCTTAAACGTAATAGGTGAACAACAACTAGTATGGTAAAAGGTCGAAAGAACTATTCTTTACATAGATCAGTAAATGAAAAAAAAGAAGAAGATAACCTAATTAGACAACTTCTTCTTTTTTTCTATAAAAATTCCTATTTTAGATGAGATACTTTAATTTCAAAGGCGAAGGTTGAACCTTTATTGGTTGATTCTTCAAGCCAGATACTTCCAAGCATCATTTCAACCAGCTGCTTACAGATAGGAAGACCGAGTTGACTTCCTCTTTGCTGTTCTCTATATCCATTTTTCACTTTAGGAAATGCTTCAAACAATGTTGCTTCTTGGTCATTTTCAATCCCCACCCCGGTATCCTTTACTGTGAAGAGTAATGTGACGCATTCAGGAGGATCATTATTTAAAATTAAGGTAACCGTAATAGTTATCCTTCCATGTTTCGTGTACTTTACAGCATTTCCAACTACGTTATGAAGAATTTGCCGAATTTTATAATCGTCTCCCAATAATACTAATGGGATAGCAGAATCGATGAAACTTTCAATTAAAATTTGTTTTTTTTCAGTTTCGGGAACATATTGTTGGATCACTCGTTCTACACAAGCACGGATATCAAAAGGTTGAAGATTCATTTTCATTTGACCTGAACCTAATTTTGAAAAATCTAAGATATGATTCAATGTTGTAAGTAGGGATTTCCCACTTGTCTCAATAACCTCTGCATATTCTACCTGTTCATGTGTTAATTCAGTAGATCGCAGCAATTCTGTCATTCCCATAATCCCATTCATAGGCGTTCTGATTTCATGACTAAGGAGGGCTAATAAATCAGATTTCTCCTGATTAAGTTTATCAATGTTTCGTGAAGCTAAACGCAGCTCCATCTCATCCATTACGATTTGTGCGAGTGTTTTTAAAATTGCTACCTCTTCTTCTGTAATCGTCCGCGGTTCAAAATCAATTATACATAATACGCCAAGATTTTGATTATCCTGCGTGGTCAGTGGGACTGCTGCATAAAAACGAAAACCCATTTCACCTGCAACCAAAGGATTAGCTAGCGAACGTGGATCGATACTGGCGTCTTCTAAAATATACGGATCATGACTAAGAATAGCAGAAGCACAAAGTCCAGGTTCACGATCAATTTGATCCATATCAATCCCATGATGAGATTTAAACCAAATGCGATCACTGTCGACAAGACTAGTTATGGCAATAGGGGTTTTTAGTAGTTGTGAAGCAAGTGCAGTAATTCTATCAAATGCACCATCTGGAGGTGTATCAAGTATCTCGTATCGTTTCAACGCATTAATACGTTTCTCCTCTATATGATGTTTTTCTAGTTCATTCATCATTCATCCTCCGATTACAATCCCTTAAGGATGCTAGAATGTAAAAAATTATTGCTTCAAGCCTTATTCTGCTTTGAAGTATTTACTGTTCTCATACATGTCGTTTGCAATATTATCATGTAAACAAATGTTAATCAAGAAACGATTAGGTTTCACTGATAAATACATTTACCATGTAATTTCTGCGGGTATTAGCAGCAAAAAAAAAGAGAGTAACTCGGGTATCGAATCACCTCTTCTAACTAAAAAAGTTCTGAAAAGTCTTCCCTTTTCCGATATAGAATTCTTCTTATGATAATATTTGTTTAATTTGATCAATAGCAAAGTCCAGCTCTTTTTTTGTTATGGTCAGCGGCGGAGCAAAACGAATCACTGTATCATGGGTTTCTTTACATAGTACATGTAACTCTTTTAATCGTTCGCAATAAGGTCTTGCTTCTTCAGTTAATTCTACCCCGATGAATAAGCCTCTGCCCCGAATTTCTTTGATCTTAGGACTCTTAATTTCCTGTAAGCGTTTCATAAAATACTCTCCAAGTTCTAATGAACGTTCGGCAAGCTTTTCTTCTTCAAGTACTTCAAGAGAAGCAATGGAAACAGCACAGGCTAAGGGATTACCACCAAATGTCGAACCATGAGAACCAGGATTAAACACGCCAAGAATTTCACGATTTGCAGCAACACACGAAATGGGGAATACTCCACCCCCCAGCGCTTTCCCTAAAATATACATATCAGGGGTTACTTCATCCCAGTCTGAAGCAAAGGTTTTCCCTGAGCGTCCAAGTCCAGATTGGATTTCATCGGCAACGAATAAAACATTGTTTTCTTTGCACAGTTCAAAGGCTGCTTTTAAAAATCCTTGAGGAGGAATAATGATTCCAGCTTCACCTTGAATTGGTTCAATTAAAAATCCAGCCGTTTGAGGCGTAATTGCTGCTTTCAATGCTTCCAAATCACCGTATGGAATCAGCTTAATTCCTGGCAGCATTGGGCCAAAACCTCTTTGATATTCTTCCTCCGAAGACAGTGACACAGCGGCCATCGTCCGGCCATGGAAATTACCTGTACAAGCAATAATCTCCGCTTGATTCTCAGCAATCCCTTTCACGTCATATCCCCAGCGTCTAACAGATTTAATTGCTGTTTCTACTGCTTCAGCACCCGTATTCATTGGCAGCGCCATATCCTTTTGTGTCAGTTGGGCTATTTTTTGATACCATGGACCCAGCTGATCATTATGAAACGCACGAGATGTCAATGTCACACGATCTGCTTGATTTTTTAAAGCTTCGATAATTTTCGGATGTCTATGTCCTTGATTCACAGCTGAATAAGCACTTAGCATATCTATATACTTATTTCCATCAGGATCTTCCACCCATACACCTTCGGCCCTTGTAATAACGATTGGGAGCGGATTATAGTTATTCGCACCGTATTGCTCTGTTTGCTCGATTACTTTTTCTGTTTTCGTTCTCATACAAATCCCTCCATCATGTTTCTTTCACTATAAATATTGCAAGATTTGTGCCAACATAAAACACTTTAAACCATGACGTAATCACCCTCCCTGCAAAGAGTTTTTGCAGGGAGGGTGCAAAAATTGGTGCATACGTGCAAAGAAATATTGCACCAATAATATTATTGATTTACACTATTTACTATAAATAAGGGGGGATTCAATGTTTTTAGATAATGAAGATTATCATTCTATCTTATATTCACTAACAGATGTGATTGATATTGGCATACATATAATCGATCAAAATGGACGAACCATTATTTACAATAAGAAAATGAGTGAAATCGAAGGCATGTCTTCAGAGGATGTATTAATGAAGAAAATCCCTGAAGTTTTTAAGTTCCATAAAGAAACAGAAAGTACATTAATTCGTGCTCTCCATCATGGTCAAGAAACCAAAAACTCTAAACAAACTTACTTTAATAACCGTGGACAAGAGATCACTACCATAAATAATACTATTCCAATTTTCAATCAAGACAAAAAAGTGATCGGAGCAATTGAAGCAGCTAAGGACATCTCCAATCTTGAACGATTAATCAAAGATACTCTATTAAATAAAGGCGAAACGAAATATACCTTCGAAAGTATTATTGGAGAAAGTGAGAATTTCTTAGCTGTCATTGAACAAAGTAAACGTTCAACTAGAACAGCCTCATCCATTCTCATTGTGGGTGAAACAGGGACAGGAAAAGAATTATTTGCCCAGAGCATACATAATGGCAGTAATCGATCTGCTATGCCGTTTATTAGTCAGAACTGTGCTGCTCTTCCAGATAGTTTAATCGAGAGTATCCTTTTTGGTACAAAGAAAGGTGCGTTTACTGGTTCCATTGAACGTCCTGGTTTATTTGAACAAGCACATGGCGGAACTATTCTTCTAGATGAAATCAACTCACTGAATCCTCAATTACAGGCAAAACTACTGCGTACGATCCAAGAACGAACCATTCGCAGAGTAGGTGATACGAAGGACATAGATATTGATGTTCGGATTATTGCAACGATAAATGAAGATCCATTAGAAGCCATTGCAAACGGTCATTTACGAAAAGATCTGTATTACCGTCTAAGTGTGGTCACAATATTTATCCCTCCGCTTAGAGAACGCAAACAAGATATCCACCTGCTGGCACATTCATTTATAAGGAAATTTAATGATTTGTTCGATTTAACAATTGAAGATCTCAGTGAGGAGAGCCACTCTCTTTTTTATGATTATGAATGGCCGGGAAATGTAAGAGAGCTTGAACACATTATTGAAGGCGCGATGAATTTATTAGAACCCACGGATAAAACCATTCAAACCTCACATCTGCCCATTTTATATAAAAAGAAAGTTCCTGCTAAAACCAATCACCATGAAGAAGTTTCTGAACCCTTACGTTCACTTGAAGACTATCTCTCAACCACTGAAAAATTATATTTGGAAAATGTACTAAAGCAGTATCACTTCAATGTCTCGCAAGCTGCTAAAGCATTACAAATAAGCAGACAAAGTCTCCAATATCGATTAAGGAAATATCAAATCAAATCATTTACTGTTTGATTATCCATTCTTCCAGATCACACAATAGCATTTATAGGTTCATGCGATATGATATGATAATGGAAGTACATAAACATGGGAGGCCTTCATGAAACGTTTCAAAACTATTTTCGTTGTAATGATAGTTGTTGCAGTCCTAGCGATATGGATCCTTCAAAAGGATCACTCAGCGGTAGACCTTCAATGGCGTATATTAATAGCCGCAGGCGGATCACTTTTATCCGGCGTGTTGGCTTATTTTCTTCTACAAAAAGACATCGAACATGTTGATTCAACACCCGATAAGTAATGCTAAAAACCCACTTCCAAAAGTGGGTTTTTTTCAGACTTATTTCTGGTTTCTTCCTGAGAGTCCAATCCTCTACCCTCCCCGTGTTTATTAACAGTGACAAATCACGAAACCCCAATTACAACTCTATCAATCACACTCACCTAAGCAGCTGCGATCGAATTAAAAGGTCAATCGGGTGGAGCTCTCCAACCTTCTTTTCTATTAATATGATTTCGCCGAATTCACCTGAACTTGTCTACATCTGGCGTATACGCTGCGGAGTAAATGGACCTGTAATTTGGGTGGATCTTGATGGAATCAGCTTGAAAATGATGAACAATCACTATTTCCAAACAGTTTTCCATGTTGATGCAAGTGCGCAAGTGTGAGTTTAAGTCCTGTCAGCTACGAACTAACTGGACAAGTGAACCCCACACCCATTCCAGTTTCAACATTCAGGCTAGGTAGAGATTGTGTGGACAAACTCCCCTTTATACTTTAGATAGTTATTTCTGTGTTTATTAGACAGATAGTTTGTAACATGCTAGAATTTACGGGTAAGTCTTACATATATTACCTTTAAATAACACATATGTTGTAAGAGGAAAAAAGGAGAGTGTCAGTTTGGAGAAAGTAATAACCTTATCGAATGTATCGAAGAAAATTGGCAAAAAGCTGATTATTGATAATATCAGCTTTGACGTCCATGCTGGAGAAGTGTTTGGATTTCTTGGACCTAATGGTGCGGGAAAAACAACCACAATCAGAATGCTGGTTGGCTTAATGAAGATTACTTCCGGTGATATTAAGATCGGCAAGTATAGTGTTTCCACAGATTTTGAAAAGGCAATTGCCCAAGTAGGCGGTATTGTGGAAAACCCAGAAATGTATAAGTTTATGTCAGGTCTTGATAATCTAAAGCAATATGCCCGAATGACCAAGGGTGTAACTAAAGAACGAATCATGGAAGTGGCCGAACTGGTCGGACTTCAGGATCGTTTAAAAGAAAAAGTCAAAACATACTCACTGGGTATGAGGCAGCGTTTAGGTATTGCGCAAGCATTACTCCACCGGCCGAAGATATTAATACTCGATGAACCAACAAATGGCTTGGATCCTTCTGGTATACGTGAAATTCGGGATTATATTAAGATGCTTGCCCGCGAAGAAAATATGGCGGTTATCGTCTCCAGTCATTTATTAGCTGAAATGGAAATGATGTGTGACCGAATCGGCATTATCCAAAACGGTCGGATGATTGATGTCCAAAACGTTAACGATATGATGACTGAAGATAATAAAAGTTATTTGATCGATGCAAGACCCATTTCTACAGCATTAACTATCCTGCAAGCATCTTTTACCGACGCGGTTATTACTCAAGGAAAACGGTCTATTGAGATTACTGGGACTTCTATTAATATGCCGAATATTATTAAAACACTCGTTGAAAACAACTGTGAAATCTATGAAGCAGCGCCTATTAATAAAACTCTAGAAGATAAATTCCTAGAGATAACTGGTAATAAAGGGGGCGTTGCATAATGGGCCTTTTAGCAAATGAATGGATTAAGATATTCAAACGAAAAGCAACGTACATCATGATTGGTATTACACTCCTTCTGGTGCTCGGTACAGCCATTGCGTTATATTTCTTCGATAAACCGGATACGAATAGCGAAAACGGGGCTTGGAAAGTAACACTTACAGAAGAGAATAAAAATTACGCAGATGACGAAATGATGAAGCCGTATATTGCTGAAAACCAATATCGGATTGATCATAATCTACCACCAAACGCGACATATAATGTCTGGGACTTCATGACAGATGCAGTGAGTTTTATATCGTTCGTCGCTCTCTTTACGATTATTATTGCGGCAGGTATCATTGCAAATGAATTTAGTTGGGGTACCATCAAATTATTGCTAATCCGCCCTATCAACCGTGTAAAGATCTTGCTTAGTAAATACATAACCGTTTTATTATTTGCTTTGTTCATGATTAGCATCCTATTCGTCTCAAGCTTTCTATTCGGTTCTATTTTCTTTGGGTTTGAAGGTACCCAGCCTTACTTGGCATACGTTAATGGTGAAATAGTCGAACGTAATATTATTATTCAATTACTTATTGAATATGGCTTAGAGTCAGTGGGACTGCTCATGTTTACGACACTAGCCTTTATGATTTCGGCTGCATTCCGTAACAGTTCACTTGCTATCGGACTAGCAATCTTCTTTTTATTATCAGGTAATATTATTACCGGAATAATCGGCGCTTACTATGATTGGGCAAAATACCTTATATTTGCCAATATTAATCTAAGTCAATATATTAATGGCTCAAGTCTTATTGATGGCATGACAATGACCTTCTCTGTGATTATGCTGGCTATCTACTTCTTTATCTTTATGGTTATCGCTTTTGTAGCCTTCGTGAAGCGTGATGTGTCTGCTTAACGAATAGTAAAGAAAAAGAGAAACCCCAAAAGTTCGGATAGTGAATTATCCAAACCTTTGGGGTTTCTCTTTAGACAATAAATGCCTGATGGAACAAAAAGAAAAGCAATATCAATAATCATATCACTTTAAACATCAATCCTATTTATTTATCTGTATTATTGTTTATTTAGAAGCTTCGAAGTTTGCTTGAATTTCTTTAATTAGAAGTTCTGCACCTTCATGGCTTAAAATTAAAGACCCGTTCGCTAATTTAAGGTTATTATCAGACGTTTCCCCAGTAATTTGGCATGTCATGTTTGGTTGATATTTCTTTAGGATAATACGTTCTTGTTCAACATATATTTCCAATGGATCCTTCTCCATAATGCCAAGTGTACGGCGTAATTCTTTAGGGATAACGATTCTACCTAATTCATCGATTTTACGAACAATTCCTGTTGATTTCATTTCTAATTTCCTCCTGCTGATTTCATTGTAATACGTGAAATTCTTCACACAAATCATATTATTATACCAATATAATAATATCACTTACTGCCAATAACGTCAATTATACTATCTTTCACCATATTCTTTTTTTATACCTATTATTTAGTACATTTCTAATTAAAAAACCTATTTCTTATATATTTCACCAGTTTATGAAATAATAATATTATATCATTATAATTAAACCTTCTCATAATCTGAATGTGCTGGGTAGACAAATTATTTTATAAATAGTTCATTCTAGTCTAAAAACCAGTAATTGTGAATCTTCCACTTCATAAAAAGTCAAAAATTTTGATTATTTTTATTTTGAAAGGTCATTTTCATCTATTAGCGTATATAATTAATAGTAAGAAGAGGTGGTAAACTTGAAACCAGTTGGAACAGAAGGATTTATATCATTAGAAGAGATTATAGTATCCGAGGAATTCTTGCATTCACATCCTAGTGATGACAAAACCAAGGAAGTTATGGATTATGTTGTTCGGACCGGTAATTTAGATGAACCTATAACAATAAATAAAGATACTAATGTCCTAACAAATGGCTATCGCCGTTACTTGGCAGCTAAGATGGTCGGGATGAACGTAGTACCTATCAATTATGAACAATAAGTATACATAAGCTGCAGCGATCATGACTGGTATACAGTATGGTCGTTTTTTCAAATGCAATAAAAAAATGCTGATCATGATTTCTGATCAGCATTTTTTATTGGTATTAATTTTTTAATAAGCGCAGACTATTGAGGATAACTAAAATTGTACTTCCTTCATGTCCAATAACTCCATATGGTAAATCAAGAAACTGAAGGAAATTAGAAGCAATCAAAACCATAATAACTAATATAGAAAACACAACATTTTGTTTGATGATTCTGTTCATTTTCTTTGATAATTTAACTGCTTCAGCAATGCGCGGCAAATCATTTTTCATTAATACGACATCTGCTGTTTCGAGTGCAACGTCAGTTCCTTCCCCCATTGCAATCCCGATAGACGCGGTTGCCAGCGCTGGGGCATCATTGATGCCGTCACCAACCATTGCCACGGTACCAAACTGTTCCATTAACTTTTTAATTTCATCAACCTTCGTCTCCGGTAAACACCCAGAAATATACATATCTATGTGACTTTCAGCAGCAATTACTTTCGCTGTTTTTTCACCATCTCCGGTAAGCATAACCGTACGAATCCCCTCTTTACGAAGAGCATCAATCGCTGCAATTGTGGTATCTCGAACAACGTCTTTAAGTGTTATGATACCGGCAATGCCCTGTTCATCTCTAACATAGACTACGGTTTTCCCTTGTTCTGCAAGCTTTTGTCCAATTCCATTTTGAAATTGTTCCGCTTCGAAACCCCCAACAAATTCGGCTCGGCCTGCTTTCCAAAGTACTCCGTTTATCATGCCCTGTACACCGTATCCTGAAATATCTTCCATATTTTCAGGCTTAATGAGCGGTTTATCTATTTTAGTCTTGGCATATCGTACAATCGAAGCTGCCAATGGATGGTTCGAATATTTTTCCACAGACGCGACTGTGAATAAAAAATCAGCCTCTGAAAGATCTTCACGAACAACAACATCTGTTACTTCTGGTTTTCCTTTGGTTAGCGTTCCTGTCTTATCAAGAGCTATTGCCTGCATAGACCCAAGATTTTCGAGATGGACACCGCCCTTGACTAAAATTCCATGACGAGCACCGTTGGAGATAGCGGATAAGGTAGCTGGCATAATGGACGCGACCAGTGCACACGGAGACGCGACAACGAGCAGGATCATTGCACGGTAGAATGTTTCTGTCCAGCTCCACCCTAAAACGAAATGCGGCAGGAACATCATTAAGGCAACAACGGCCAAGACAACTTTCACATAAGTACCTTCAAAGCGTTCAATAAAAAGCTGTGAAGGTGATTTTTCACTTTGTGCAGATTGAACAAGCAGAATAATTTTTTGAAACAACGTTTCACTGCTAGGCTTAGTAATTTCTACAGTAATGGTTCCTCGTAAATTAACAGTTCCAGCGAATACTTCATCTTTCAAGCTTTTACTGACAGGAAAAGATTCTCCTGTAATTGCGGCTTCATCCAGATTCGTTTTCCCTTCTGTAATTACACCATCAGACGGTACACGTTCCCCAGGTTTAACCAGAATTAAGTCACCTACAGCTAAAGCAGAAACGGCTACTTTTTCTTCAAAGCCATTATTTATGCGAAGAGCTTCCTCTGGCTGCAAATCCATCAAAGCTGAAATTTCTTTATGACTTTTGTTCATTGTATAAGTTTCTAATGCACCGCTTAAGGCAAATATGAAGATTAATATAGCACCTTCTGTCCAGTAGCCAATGATGGCAGAACCCACTGCGGCAAGGATCATCAACATTTCAACATTCAATTGCTTATCTGCTATTGTATCTTCAATACCCTCCTTCGCTTTGGCGTATCCGCCAATAACGAAAGCTAACAGATAGATAACAATCGAAGATGTCTCCATGTCAGCTTTAGCTAATATCAAGCCTATAACAATTAATACACCGCTAAAAAGAGCGGCAATAAGTTCAATATGTGGTTTAAGTTTATCCAGAATAGAAGCCTCACTAATTTCATTCTGTCTAAGCGCTTTTGATTCCTCAATCATCATTTTCCCTCCAGTAGTGTTCAATCATTCATCTAGATGAAACTCATTCTCATTTGAAAGATATCTAATTGAGAAAGATAATCAACTTCATTCTATTCAAAAAGTAGGAAAGGCTGCTTTCGTTCAAGGAACGAAGACAGCACTAGTGAAACAGTTATATGGAAATTCATTCGTTTTTCTATATTCATATTATCATAATCAACCCAATAAATAAACAATAATAATTCTAATCTAATAAAAATAATTAAAAACAGAAAATGGATAACTTCTATTTATTCTTGCTTTTAATTTGGTACGGTCTGCTCAATGTTGTATGATTTAAGAAAGAAACTAGAGGAGGAATTTCAATGAAAAACGTGCTTAGTCAGATTTTTTCTTTAGGTGTAGGAGCTGCCGTAACGACCAAAGAGCAGATGGAAAAGGTCTTCGAGGACCTCGTTGCTAAGGGAGAGCTTAGCCGGGCTGAATCAAAAGATTTGCTTGAACAGTTAACCGAAAAGAGCAGCCAAGCCAAGCGCGATCTTGACCATCAAGTTACATCACTCGTTGCCACGGTACTCAAGGATTTGAACCTTGCCTCTCAGAATGAAGTTGATGCATTAAAACGGAGAATTGAGCTGTTAGAGCAAAGACTCCAATAATCGTGTAAGGAGGGGTTCATATGATAGGAAAGCGGATGAAGCATGCACAGCGCTATCAGGAAATTATCAGTGCTTTTTTAAGGAACGGCTTTGGCTTTCTAATAAAAGACTTGGGCTTACTGGAGCGTCTTCCTTTTCAAAAAAAGGTCATTTCTGATAAAAACTCAAGAAATCGTACGACTGGTGAAAGACTGCGGCTGATGCTTCAGGAATTGGGCCCAACCTTTGTAAAGTTAGGACAGATGGCAAGTACTCGACGTGATATATTACCCGAAGACATTATTTTTGAACTGGAAAAATTGCAAGACCAAGTTTCCCCCTTCAGTTTTCAGCAAGTTCGTCAGATTATTGAGGAAGAATTGGGTGACGATCTCGAAAATTTATATGTTGAATTTGATGATAAACCACTGGCGACGGCCTCTATTGGGCAGGTTCATATGGCAAGACTGCATACGAATGAACGTGTCGCCGTTAAGATCCAGCGTCCGCATATTCGGCCTTTAGTGAAAACAGACCTTGAAATACTTGATGATTTGGCTCGTATTATGGAGTCTCGTATTGAACGAGCCAAACGTTATCAACTGAGAGAAATTATCGAAGAGTTTTCGAAATCACTGTCACTGGAGCTTGATTATCAAACAGAAGGACGCAATAGTGAAAAAATATCTCGACCTTCATCTGAAGATGAGACAATTAAGGTTCCACGTGTTTATTGGAGCCATACAACTGCTAAAGTCCTGACAATGGAATACATAAACGGTGTAAAAGTCAACAACTTGTCTAGACTCGAAGAAGAAGGGTACAACAGAAAAGTAATTGCCGAACGAATTGCCCATTCAATGCTTCATCAAATACTCATTGAAGGTTTTTTTCATGGTGATCCGCACCCAGGAAATATTGTCATCCTGCCAGGTGATCGTATTGTCTGGATGGACTTTGGTATGGTTGGACGACTTTCTGCAAACATGCAGAATCAATTTGCCTTACTTGCCTTGTCTATGAAGAGCGGCAGTACGAACGGAATTATTAAAGCCATCTCGGAAATGGGTGTTATTCCAATTGAAACAGACATGTCTGCGTTACAAGTAGATATAGATGAATTAAGGGACAAGTATTATGATGTTCCCCTAAGTCAAATCAGTCTTGGCGGCGCAGTAACTGATTTGCTGTCAGTAGCCTACAAACATCAAATCATGATTCCTGCTGAATTAACCATGTTGGCAAAAGCTCTCTTAACCGTGGAGGCCCTTGTTGAAATGCTGGATCCAGATTTCAGTATTATGAATGCAGCCGAACCCTTTGGCAAGCAATTATTAAAAGAACGGTATAATCCAAAGAAAATTGCCGCCAACGCTTGGGAGCATCTTACTGAGTATACAGAAATTCTTGCCGATCTTCCGAAGAAACTGCGTGAGGTTGCATCCACCATTCAAAAAGGCAAAATGCGCCTTGAGATTACTATTCCTGAGTTAAATATATTTTTGAATAAGATGGATCGCATTTCAAATCGACTATCTTTTGCCATTGTCGTCCTCGCTTTCAGTATCATTATGGTCGGCTTAATTATTGGTTCTTCCATTTCAGGCCAAGCCTCGCTTCTATGGAAGCTTCCTGTGATTGAAATTGGTTCATGTATTGCCTTACTCATGTTTCTTTGGTTGATCTTCGCCATTTTTAAATCTGGAAGATTTTAGTAATTATTTTTATTCTTATTCTACAGAAATGGGTTTCCTATACCACGGGAACCCATATTTTGTTTAGGTAGATAATGAAAAATTCTACTTTCTACATAAAAAAACAGCGGAAATAAATCCGCTGCATCTATTTTATTCTACGACAGGCATCCAGCCTGGTACGTTTATTAATTTATCCCATAAAGGATCAGGTATCACTAGTTCCTGCTGAGCTTGTTTGGACAATGTTGTCCGGATGGTAGCTTCTTCTCCAGCTTCAACTTTTTGAACCCATTTTGGTTCCATTAGTAATTCTCTGCCTAATGCGATAAATGGAACGCCTGTGTTTAGTGCATCGGCTACCTCGTCAGGTGTATGCAATGATCCGACACCAATAACTGGAACCCTACTGCCAACTTTTTCATGTATTTTTACAATACGCGATTCCGATTTATCTTTATCACGGAACGAACCATTCCAGAAATGCATCACTGAAACATGCAGATAATCTAGTTCTTGATTGGCTAGCGTATCAACGAAACTCATTGTATCTTCAAGTGTAATTCCTGGATTACTGCCTTCTTCAGGTGATAGACGGTATCCGACTATAAATGGATGTTTCGCAAACTTTGCAACAGTTTTTTTCACTTCAGCAATGACAGCAAGCGGGAAGGCCATTCTTTTTTCTAAAGATCCACCCCATTGATCATTTCTACGATTGGAATGAGGAGAGAAAAACTGTTGAAGTAAGTAGGTATTTGCTCCATGAATTTCAACGCCGTCATATCCAGCTTCAATTGCTCTTCTAGTTGCTTCACCAAAATTTTTAATGGTTGCCTGTATTTCTGATTCAGTCATTTCACGCGGTACTTGTGCGCCTTTCTGTTTTACCGCAACAGCACTGGCAGACACAGATTGTTGATCAGGCAGCAACTCAGGCGGACTCATTCTTCCGGCATGGAAAATTTGCAGAATTGCCTTCGAGCCTTTAGATTGGATAGTCTCTGCCAACTTTTTCAGACTTGGAATATAACTGTCATCTGCTGCACTGAATTGGCCCGGGAACCCTTTTCCCCCAGTTTCGATATAAGCAACAGCAGTAATCACTGCGCCAACCCCGCCAGAACGTTCACTATAATAAGCAAGTTCAGATTCCGATACTTCATCATTGTCCTTTGACGAATAATTGGTCATTGGCGCCATCATAATACGATTTGTTACTTCTACACCCGATGTAAAGGTATATGGTTCGAATATCTTTTGATAATTAGATTTCATTTATTTGCACACTCCTTATATTTTCCCCTGCTATATCTTAGGAGTCTCTATTCTCATACTTCTTGGTGAAAAAGTCGATAAATGTGCTCACGCAAACTCTCTATATTATCGACTAAAGAAAAGAAAAAAAACTGTTTACCCGCGAAGGTAACAGTTTTTTTCTTTATAAGACTCAACCCCTAAAATGTATCGACAATCAGCTCACTAATCAAGTTCACTTCTTCTCCTGGTTTCAATTCACGGAATCCCGTTACTGAATCAGGCAAATCTACATTTGGTGCATCCGTAACCCATGTATATGGCTCTGGGCAGACAAAACCGCTTAAGTCTTTTCCATTTCCATTGAAAAGCACCCAGTGTCCAAAACGTTGATCACATTTATAATGGATCCTGATGCCTTCATTATGATCGGTAATGACTGCTTCATTAACAAGCTCTGATTCCTTGGCATAACCATAAACATCATCGAAGAGTTTATCAGAAACCAAGATTCCTTGCTGAAAATCTTCTGCATCTGTCAGTTTGCGGATTTCCCCAGTAGGAAGCATACGCTCATTAAGCGTCCAATGTTCATCTACTGGCAGCGAAACTGTACAATTCTCAAGAGCCCCGTCTGCTGAGATGGGCAAATTAAACGTAGTATGATAACCTAGTCCCCATGGAAACTTCGTCGTCCCATGGTTACTAATCGTTGCGTTTGTTGAAAGGACACCGCCATCTAATGTATACGTCATCTTTACAGAAAATGAATGGGGAAATTGTTTCGTAATACTAGTAAAGTCATCACTATTGATTTCTGTTACTATACGAACACTTTCACCATTTCGATCTTGTTTCAATACTTTCCACGGTTTATCATATAAAAAACCATGCAGATGATTATTATATTTTTCTTCATTTTTAGTAAGTTGGTAGGTTTGGCCGTCATATGTAAACATGCCACTGTCTATTCTGTTTGGCGGAAAAAGGATTGGCATACCATAGAGTACTGGATTTTTTTCATACTGAGCCTTACTTTCAGGTACCCGTAATAAGTCAGCGTCCTTTGATTTCAATTTTAACGATATTAGATTACTGCCTAATCCAGGTAAAAGTACTGCTTCTAGCTGACTATTTCCAAATACGATTGCTTTTTCACCAAGATACTGACTTTCTTTAATATAACTAGACATTTCGAAACCTCCATTCTATATTTATTGTCCCTTGAAATTTTGCAGAGTTGCACATATCTCCTTGGTTTTACCGTACACATTTTGATAGACAGCGAACAACTCTTGATAACGGATAACCGCCTCAGGATTCGGCTCGTATATAGATGCTGTTCCAATAAATGTTTTTGAACAATCTTCAATCGTATGGAACCAACCTGAACCAACAGCTGCTAAGATCGCTGCTCCCATTGCAGGCCCTTGTTCACTCGTAAGCGTCAACACTCGTGCGTTAAAAATATCAGCCTGCATTTGCAGCCAAACTGGATTCTTTGCACCGCCGCCTATAGAAACAATTGATTCAATCTCTTTTCCTTGGCTTCGGAAAATTTCCAGCGATTCCTGAAGTGAAAAGGTGATTCCCTCCATAACAGCCTTAGCAAAATGTTTCTTTGTGTGCGTCTCATCCATCCCAATAAAACTAGCACGTATGGAAGAATCAGCATGAGGCGTCCGCTCTCCATATAAATAAGGAGTAAATAACAGACCGCCTGACCCAATCGGCAATTCTCCTAATCCTGCTGTTAATTCCTCAAATGTCTCTCCATCTGCAAAGGTTTCTCTAAACCATTTTAAACTCTGTCCGGCAGAAAGTGTCACCCCCATCGTATAATAGGCATCTTCCTTTCCATGGTTGAAGAAATGAACCTTACCGGCAAAATCACGGTTTTTTTCTTCCTCATAGGATAAGATAACTCCAGATGTGCCAATACTACACAGAGTTTTCCCTGGTGATACTATTCCTGCACCAATCGCGCCGCAAGCATTATCCGCACCGCCAGCCATTATTTTGGTATCTGTGGACAGTCCCGTTTGATCAGCAATCTCCGAGATCAAGTTTCCAACACACGCACTCGATTCAACAAGAGGCGGACAAATAGAAAGCGGGATTGAAAATTTGGAGGCTATTTCTTCGCTCCAGTTTTTATTAATTACATCCAATAGTAAGGTGCCGGCCGCATCCGAATAGTCCATGTGTATGGCACCCGTTAGTCGGAAACGCAGATAATCTTTAGGAAGCATAAATACCGCTGCTTTTGCAAATAATTCTGGCTCATACTGCTGAACCCACAAAAGCTTTGGCAGGGTGAATCCTTCCAGAACCGCATTCTTCGTAACGGCAAGTACCGTATCTCCGAATTCCTGAATAATTTGCTGACATTGAGGGGTCGTGCGTGTATCGTTCCAAAGAATTGCATTCCTAAGCACCTGCATATTATCGTCAAGTAAGACTAGTCCATGCATCTGTCCAGAAAAACTAATCCCTTCGATATCGGAAGCAGAAACACCAGAACGAACCGTTAATTCCTTCAACGACTTAACGGTTTGATTAACCCATTCTTCTGGATTTTGTTCACTATAACCGGATTTCTCATGAATAAGTGGATACTCTTGTGCAGTTTCATCACATACTTCACCCAGTTGATTCACCAATATCGATTTAACTGAACTTG
>NZ_JAZVJO010000054.1:0-7564 GCF_059453735.1 Peribacillus sp.
GGGTGTTGATTTCCATTCCAGGCGTTTCGCTTTCCGCGGGCAGGCGGTGAGCCTCCTCATCGCTTACGCTCTTGCAGGGTCTCACCTGTCCTGCTATTCCCGCAGGAGTCTTCACGCCAACACTTCCATCAACTGCCTTTCTAAATGCAATCTCAAAAGTCAAATCCGTTCTATTTTAAGATAAACTTGATAAGGATCCTTTCGAAAACCCATTTAATTCAACGTGGTCAGCTTGACATGGTCGCATTAGACCAGCTTGTTCCCGAGTACCATTTGGTCCGCAAAATGGAAGAAGCCCTGGATTTTTCTTTCATTTATGATCTGGTCAAGGATGATCTGTATTTGGAAGTAGGCCGGCCTAGAAAGATGCCATGAACAGTCTTTATAAGCCAGAAAACCTCCATGAAATGTGTTCCAAACTCAAAGAGGTCCGGAATGAAACATTCCTGACCTCTTTTCTCGACAGCCTGTAAACTTCGTATTTATTTTGTAATGGTTTTTGCGATTTGTTCGATGGACATTTCTTTGGAGAGGATAAAGGTACCGACCTGAATATGGTCGTGCAGTTTATCTCTTCGTAAGTAACTCGTTAACGTATCGGCGTCACGGATGATATGTTCGTTGACGAGCTTATCGGCTATTTGTTGGGAAGTCATCCCGGGCTTGATTGTCAGGCTATAGTTGATAGCTTTTTCAGCTTTAGGCTCAGGTTGTTTAACTGGTTTTTTCTTCTCAATTTGTGATGGGTCTTGAATCGTATATCCTTTTTTCTCGAGAAGTGCCGTTGCTTCTACAACTGTTACTTCATGCTCAGTTTCCACTGGTTCAAGGAAAAACAGGTATCCAGTAATGATGGCTGTAGAAAAGGTAATGCCGGCAGCAAATGCCTGTATCGTTGCTTTATTCATATGTAGAACCTCTCAAAGACTCTTCAATGATTTCTGTAATGATCTCTGTTGATAGAGTTGATTGGGCAGAGATTTGCTTAAGAGAAAGCCCTTGTTGATAGAGTGATAGAACTTGATTCTTGAGTATTTCATTAATAGGCGCCTGTTGTTTTTTTTGTTTTAGTGCAGGCAAGGGGGACATTGGGAGATCATCACTCAAAAATTCTTCTTCAAGAATTTTTATCTTTTTCTTTAATAGATAGATATCCTGCATATGTGTAAGCGTAAGTTGTTCCAAGTCTTCTTCTAGTTTAGTTACCCGATCCTTCTTAAAAAAAGCAGCAATGAAAAGGATAATGGCAAGTGAAAGAAGGCTTAGTAAGAGTGTATTCATTGTTTCACCTCAGCTGTTGTATTCTTGATCTAAATCTATCATACACATTTTTCGAAAAAAGGGGTATATTTCCTTGAAACTACAGCGATTTCTGGAAGGAATTTGTCGAAAGTCTTCATTAATTTAAAGAAAGTAAAGAAAATAAAAAAAATTTTCCCATTCAAGTCGCTTTGCATAGACAACGGAGATAAATCGACAAAATGTGTTTATTGTTCAAAATGTAGATAGATGCTACGATTAATACATCAAAAAGGAATAGTTTTCCTTTAATAGTTTATTATTATTGTTTATGCATTGGTGGAAATGACGTTGTCTGCTGAAGTTGCCATTCGAATAATTTAAAGCGCTTTCAAATAGGAAGGGGTTAGCTAATGAGTACATTGTCGGCTTATAAAACAGCGGAACGAGAGGGTTACCGGAGAAATTTAAGGGCTGGATTATGGATGGATGGCAGCTTTGATTGGTATCGTGAGGAGGATAATGATTCCGAGAACCAGGGGGAAATACGTTCATTCAGTCAATCATATAGCAAAAAGGAAATTTCATTTATAAAATTCACGATTAATAACCGCTCGAATGCCATCATTACTCCAAAGATTGTCTGTCATTACGAAAATGCACAAGAAAGACAAGCTGTCGCTTTTTATAGTCCACATGAACAAGCCATTCTTCATGTCGGTCAGAAATCAATTGCGTTGCTTGGCGGGGTCGTCAGAGGGAGAGGGATTTCTCAATACTGTATTCAGGGAAAAGGAAGTCTCTATCAGCATGGGTGCTTTAAATCGCTTAAGGAAGGCCTTCTTCTCTATTCGCCATTGGCACGGGGAGAAGTCACAAGTATTTTTTCATTAGAAACAGAAATTATGCCGCAAGAATGTATTGAAGCAATCGCATGGGTCATTCATTCGGCAACAAAAGAAGAAGCTAAAATCCTTCATACCGAGCTGCTTAGCCAAGCAGATAGCCTAGCAATATAAATATTTCCGAATTGTTATCATTCTTCCTAAAAAACAGACTAGCATTTGATTGAGAAAAATGCTATCATATAAAAGTCTTATGTGAAAATGTCAATATGTTTGGAGGGAAATACACATGCGCGTGAATATTACGTTAGCTTGCACTGAATGTGGAGACCGTAACTATATTTCTAAAAAAAATAAACGTAACAATCCCGATCGTCTTGAGCTTAAAAAATATTGCTCTAGAGAAAAACGTAACACGGTCCACCGTGAAACAAAGTAAACAACAGGATTTTTCCTGTTGTTTTTTTTTATGTGTTTTTAAGGAGGATCTAGAATGAATTCTAAAAGAAACGTTCGGACAAGTATGAAGAAACGGTTACAATCCATGTCTCAGACAGATTATTGGAAGCGGTCGGGATGCATCGCTGAAAGCTTGTACCAAGAAAGCGAATGGCGGCAGGCCCAAACAATCGGGATTACCGTATCGATTTTCCCTGAGGTGGAGACAAAAGCTATTATCGCCCATGCTTGGAGTCAGGGGAAAAGGGTTGCAGTTCCTAAGTGCGAGGCACAGCTAAGGCAGATGGATTTTAGAATCTTAACAGATTTTTCTCAGCTTGAATGTGTGTATTCTGGATTATTCGAACCTCGTGTTGATCAAACGGTTTATGTATCCCCAGGAGAACTCGATTTACTCATTGTACCAGGATTAGCTTTTGATGGGCGGGGGCACCGTCTCGGATTTGGCGGGGGGTATTATGACAGGTATCTTTCAACGTTTACCGGCAAAACACTTTCATTGGCATTTAAAGAGCAGGTTATTACGCATTTCCCCACTGAAAACCATGACCTTCCTATTGGGAAGATTGTTACTGAGGAACAAATCTTCGAATGCCTAAATATGAAATAGAATATTTTTTTGGAATACATATCCAGTTTAAAAAAAGTCATCCCTGACAAACTACGTGTGAGGAGGGATGAAATCAATTGAAAACAATGATAAGAATAATCATGATTGGAACAGCGATTTACTATGGATATCGTTATCGATATAAACTAATGAACATCGTGTTATCGAATTCCTGGTTACGAAAAATGCTTGTTTCAGGATCATTGAGTCTGCCATTTATGAGAAATCAGATGATGCATTCCGTATTCAGTTCAGCTCAGAAGGACTTTGGAATTAAGTAACTACAAAAGGTCTTGTCAACATGATAAGGCCTTTTTGCTGTTTAAAAGAAAGGCAAGCTGCTGGACAGTCATTTATTATCTAGTTCTTCATAAACTATTCAGACGTTTTTGATTTTTACTTTTTGGTGACTTTCGTCTATCATTAAAGAGTACTAGAAAACGGTGACATTGAGAAAAGGGAGAAATAGAAAGTGGGGAAAGCTTTGGGATTAAATGAGGATTATCTTTTTTGGTCGATGGTCAAGAAACTTTCTGCCGGATATGGCTATAGAATCATTACCTTGACAGAAAATCACGAGGAAATTTGGTTGGAAAATACACGTGAAAAAAAACATCCTGTGATACGATTGATGCGGCATGATCTTGATTGGGCGAGCTGGTTAAATCGAGATATTGAAAGAACCAGTTTAAATGGTGAAAAAATTAGACAAAAACTGTATAAAAAACCTCTAGAGGTTCTCAATATATATGTAACTTCGTTTGCACCAGTGGATGACTATGAATTTACCAAGAAGCCAACTATTAATAATAAAACGACAATCGATACCTTTATTTTGGAAACGGCTACGTTTGAGGAAAGAATGGAGGAACTCCAACAGCTCCTTTCTAAATCGCTATCTATTGAACTTCCGGATTCTGGAGAGGTACAGGCAGAAGAAATCGACGAAATAAAACAATCCGCACTGGCTGAATCAGTAAAAATGGCTAAACAAGAGCAGGAACTTTTCCAGCAGGGGAAGCCGTTGTTTACCTATCTATTAATGGCTATACAGATTGCGATATTCGTAATTATGGAATTCAGCGGCGGCAGTACGAATACGAAAACATTAATTGATTTTGGTGCTAAGTATACACCGCTCATGCTTCAGGGGGAGTGGTGGCGCTTTTTCGCACCGATGGTAATACACATCGGCTTCTTCCACTTAGCGATGAATACTCTTTCGTTGTATTTCATTGGAGCTGAAGTCGAGAGAATATATGGAAGGACACGTTTTTTACTTCTTTATGTTTTTGCTGGTTTTGCAGGAGTAGTGGCGAGCTTTATTATGTCTCCGACAGTTTCAGCTGGAGCAAGCGGCGCGGTATTCGGCTGTTTCGGTGCTTTACTGTATTTTGGACTTTCCCATCCAAAGCTGTTCATGAGAACCATGGGAATGAATGTCGTTGTTTTAATTGTTATTAATCTGGGTTATGGCTTTTCTGTCGGCAATGTGGATAATGCCGGGCATATTGGCGGGTTAATCGGCGGCTTCTTAGCTTCCGGAATTCTAAATTTGCCAAAAAGCAAACAATTGCTTAAACAGCTTGTTTTTGCTGTTGTAACAGTCGGCTTAACCTATTTCCTCCTTCAATATGGGTTTAGTCATCCTAAAGCCTCGGAAAGCAATGATCAAATTATGACGGTAGTGGCGGCTGAGTACGAAGAACAAGGTGAAAAAGATAAAGGAAAACAAATGCTTTTAGCATACACTGAAGATTTTAGTGATGCGCCTTTTTCTTATTTTTATTTAGCTATTATTGAAGCGAATGCAGGAAACTTGGAACTCGCAGTGGATTATAATTTAAAAGCCATTGAACAGAAGTCTGATTTTTCGGATGCGTATTACAATTTAGCTATTGTCTACCTAGAACAAAACCAGCTGGAAAAGGCATTAAAACAGGCTGAGGCAGCCGTAGAGCTTGATCCTGAGAATGAAAGTTATCAAGCCCTTGTCGAAAGAATTAAAGGATTATAGCTGCTGCTTTAATAAAAGCGGTGTTCCATCTCCAGCGGTAAGTAAGATGAACAGCTCACGGCGGTTACTATCAAGTAATAAAAGAGGAATGGTACTATTTCGTGGGTCGACCACGGTGCCGTCCTCTTTTTTTATACCAAGAATATAGTTCTTGTAAAGACCTTCCCAAAGCCTGCCGACGATTTCCTGCTGCCGAGCAGGTGGAAAAGATGCGAAAAATGTTTTATGTTCGGAAGGTAGGGCCGTCAGCGGCAGAACGGTGTAGCGTTTTTCATCCAGCTTAAAGGCGTTCAAGCCATTGGTAAGTGCGTGCTGCGTTACTGCATCCAGATTACGATCAAGGGCTTTTTTCCACTCGATTTGGTCACTTGATATAGGGTTGGCAAAAGGTTGAAAAGGATCTGTTTTGGAGTGAATAACATAGAGATAAGCATCTGTCATGGTTTGCACACTGGTAAATTTGTTATCTGGATGTGCTTCAGCAAAATGGAAGCTGACATTCTGGAAAATTCCACTCTCACTTTGTTTTTTCCGGTCCTCCTGTGAGAGGTGTGCGGTGTTTTGCTTCCAGTCTCTTAGTACGTTAATCAATTTCCCATTTTTATAAAGCAGGGCAATATCCTGACGAAGAAATACAGGCTCTTTGAGCGATGATTCAACACGTAAGCTTAGAGTATATCTCTTACCCGATTCACCGGCAGCAAGGTGTGTGGAAGCGCTCTGAAAGCTTAGTGATGGGTCAATCGGAAAAAAATTAATGGTTTCCTTGGCAGGTTGATACGTAAAAAGTAAAAAAGAAATAATAACCGCCATGAAGATGGCTATATACACTACACGCTTTTTCATCATTCGCCTCCAAACTCACTGAATGCTAAAGGATATGTGATTGTCCACTTATTTATGATAGTTATAGTACTTGAGAGTTCTTACTTATATCGCTTATACTTTACGAGTATGAATCAGATTTAAAAGAGGTCGATGAGATGAAAACAATCTATGATATACAGCAGTTTTTAAAACGTTTTGGTTTTTTTGTTTATTTAGGAGACAGGGTCGCGGAGTATGAGTTAATGGAAGCTGAGATTCGCGAATTATACCAGATGCAGATGATTGATATAAAGGATTATCAAACAGCAATCCTTTTATTAAGGCATCATATTACCTTAGAAAAGAAACAGAAAAAATGAAAAAAGGTGACGATAATGGAAAAATGGCTAATGGGTGTCGATTTAGGCGGAACAACAACTAAGCTTGCGATTATTAGTAAATACGGAGAAATTTTTCACAAATGGGAAATCCCAACCGATATTTCGGATAAAGGGAAGAATATTACCACAAATATTGCAAAGACCATTGATGAAAAACTAGAAGAATTAGGTATGGTCAAAAGCCAGCTGCTTGGAATAGGAATGGGTGCTCCTGGTCCTGTTGATGGAAGTAATGGATCCATTTATGAAGCGATTAATTTAGGGTGGGTTAATTATCCGCTTAAGGATTTATTAGAAGTTGAAACTTCTCTGCCAGCAGTTGTTGAAAACGATGCCAATTTGGCCGCACTGGGTGAAATGTGGAAAGGTGCAGGAAATGGGGCAAAAGATTTAATTGCTGTAACGCTTGGAACTGGTGTGGGCGGCGGTGTAATTGCTAATGGCATGCTTGTCCAAGGTGCAAGCGGTGCAGCCGGAGAGATTGGTCATATTACCGTTGTTCCGGAAGGCGGCGCGCCTTGTAATTGCGGCAAGAATGGTTGCCTTGAAACGGTCGCTTCCGCTACAGGGATTGTTAGACTAGCTGATGAAGCGCTTTCGACAGACGATGGCCATTCGATCTTACAACAAAAAATAAATGCAGGAGAACCTTTGTCTTCCCAGCTGCTATTCGCTTGTGCAGCGGAGGGAGATTTGCTGTCTAATGAAGTTATCAACAAGGTAAGCTTTTATTTAGGTATGGCGCTTTCTCATACGGCAAATGCATTGAATCCAGAAAAAATTGTCATCGGGGGCGGAGTCTCACGAGCAGGTGAACAATTGGCAGCTCCAGTAAGAGAGGCTTTTGAGCGTTTTGCATTTAAACGTGTAAGTAAATCAACAAGTATTAGCATTGCTACCCTTGGCAATGACGCCGGTGTAATTGGTGCAGCTTGGCTTGTGAAAAAATTATATGCGTGATATCAAGACTCATTCTTAAATATTGGGGATACAATAGAGGAGTGATGATTTAGAATAATAGACAAGCAAGGGGGAACAAGTTGAAACGATCTCTATTTATGTTTAGGCCTTCGCTTTTTGGTCTCTCTGTATGCTTTCTTTGGATAAAAACATACATTGCTTATCAAACAAGCTTTGAAATAAACATCGATAACTGGCTGCAAGCCTTCATTTTGTTTATTAATCC
>NZ_JAZVJO010000055.1:0-3216 GCF_059453735.1 Peribacillus sp.
GGTTAGGACATCAGGAGAAACAGGCAAAACTGCTGCATAGAAGCTATCAATATGGGAATTTAAGTTTAACTGCATGGAGATTTTAGGAGGATAGAAGGATTAAACCGGATTAAAATAGCTAGTGCTGGAAAATATAGAGAACACTCCTGTATACTAGAAGGGAGCTTTTGTTAAAATAAATAATTTGCAAAAACAGGGCTTATTTCAGGAAAAAGGAATGTAAACGCTATAATAAATGACGTGAAGCAGAATTCACATATAATATTATGGTTTCCTTGCCATTTTAACCTTTGGATATTTCCTTTAAAACATGGTAATATAACATTTGAAAACGTTTTATCCTTTAAATATTCATATCTTTTGAAATAATAACTATTTTTATATATATTCTCTAAAAATAGAAAATTAAGGATGGGCATTAGGGGATGGATAAAACGGTTAGAAAAATATTAAGTAAAAATTTGGGGGTTTAATAAAAAATGACCAACAAGACTGCTGCATACGACCCATGGAGAGCATTTTCTGGTCCAAACCTTGGGTATGTCTTGGAACAATACGATTTATATCAAGAAAATTCGGATGAGGTTGATCCGGAATTAAAAGAATTTTTCGCACAATCAGGACCGCCGCCAGAGGGCGAACAAACAAACAATAGTTCTGTTACCTCACCACAAGTTTCGACCGCACCAAAAGGTGAAGAACTGTCTATGAAAAAAATTATGGCTGCAGTGAAATTTTCTGAAAATATTCGTGCTTATGGTCATTTAGCTGCGAAGATTAACCCGCTGAATGATGAACCATTAGATAATGTACTTATCCATTTAGAACGATATGGATTGACAGCCGACGATTTAAAAAAAATCCCGGCTGAATTTATTTGTCCAGAGGCTCCAGCTGAAATAAAACACGGCTATCAAGCATTTGTCTATTTAAAACAGCTTTATACAAAAACCATTGCATTTGAATTTCAACAAGTAAATAATCTTGAAGAAAAACAATGGCTTCTTGATATGGTTGAATCAGGCAAAATGTTCCCTAGGATAAAAAATGAAAAGAAACGCTTATTATTAAAACGACTTATGGAAGTAGAAGGCTTTGAGAAATTCCTTCATCGTACATATGTCGGACAAAAGAGATTCTCAATTGAGGGACTCGATATGTTAGTACCGATTCTTGATGAGTTAATCTCACAATCTGTTCAAAATGGCACATCAAATGTCAATATAGCGATGGCGCATCGCGGGCGTTTAAATGTACTTGCACACGTCCTTGGCAAACCATATGAAATAATTTTTTCGGAATTCCAACACTCTCCGAATAAGGATCTTGTTCCGTCTGAGGGTTCGATTGGAATCAACGACGGCTGGACAGGTGATGTTAAGTATCATTTAGGGCTGGATAAACAAATTACGAAAGATAGTACACAAAAAGCAAGATTGACTCTTGCCAATAACCCGAGTCATTTAGAAGTTGTCGGTCCGATTGTGGAAGGCTATTCTCGTGCAGCTCAAGAAACACGTACGAAAGCAGGTTTCCCTGAACAAGATATTACAAAATCATTAGCTATTCTAATCCATGGCGATGCGGCATTCCCAGGGGAAGGGATCGTTCCCGAAACCTTTAATATGAGCCGCCTGCGCGGATATAAAACGGGCGGAACGGTTCATATCATTGCCAATAATATGATTGGTTTTACGACAGAAAGCCAAGATTCTCGTTCTACCCAATATGCAAGTGATTTGGCAAAAGGCTTTGAAGTTCCAATTGTTCATGTCAATGCTGATGATCCAGAAGCATGTCTTGCTGCGGTTTCACTTGCTCATCAATACCGGACGAAGTTTAAGAAGGACTTCCTTATCGACTTAATCGGATACCGTCGTTTCGGACATAACGAGATGGATGAGCCTTTAGTTACTCAGCCTGAAATGTATGCGAAAATCCATAAGCATCTTACGGTTAAAGATTTGTACAAGAATCGCCTAATCGAAACAGGTGCCCTAACTGAAGAAGAAACAATGATTCTTAATGAATCGGTCGATGAAAGATTAACCAAAGCATACGATCGTGTTTCAGGTGATAAACCAGAAGATATAGCTGAGTTGATTACACCAAAAAATATTGAAAAGGGACTTCCTATTATTGATACGGCTGTTCCTGTAGATGATTTAATCGAAATTAATAAAAAGCTTGTTGAATGGCCAGAAGGCTTTAGCGTAAACAAAAAGTTAGGACGCATTCTTTCAAGGCGTCTCGATTCATTCGAAGAAAACGGGAAAATTGATTGGTCTCACGCTGAAACACTAGCTTTCGCGACGATCCTGAAAGATGGGACGCCAATTCGTTTATCCGGACAGGACTCGGAGCGCGGTACCTTTGCACAGCGGAATATCATGCTGCATGACAGTGTCAATGGCCAGATGTATTCTCCTCTTCACACACTTGATTCAGTGAAGGCATCTTTTGCTGTTCATAATAGTCCATTGACTGAAACAGCGGTCCTTGCATTTGAATATGGCTACAATGTCTTCGCTCCTGAAACCTTAGTTATTTGGGAAGCACAGTTTGGTGATTTTGCCAATACAGCACAAGTGATTTTTGACCAATTTATTGCGGCTGGCCGTGCTAAATGGGGACAAAAATCAGGTCTTGTCATGCTGCTGCCACATGGCTATGAAGGTCAAGGACCTGAGCATTCAAGTGCTCGTTTAGAGCGGTATTTATCATTGGCTGCAGAGAACAACTGGACTGTTGCCAACCTTAGCTCTGCTGCACAATACTTCCATATTTTAAGAAGACAGGCCAAAACTTTGGAAATGGATGCAGTACGCCCGCTTGTTATGATGACTCCGAAGAGCTTATTGAGAAACCAGATCATGGCCTCAGAAGCTGCTGAATTTACGGAAGGGCAATTCCAATCGTTCATTGAGACAACCGGACTGGGAGAAAATCCAGAAGCGGTGGAACGTATCGTCTTCTGTACAGGTAAGCTTGCTGTCGAATTACGCGAAAAAGCAGCTTCAGACGGGAATGAAGAATGGCTGCAGATTATTTCAATTGAAGAAATCTACCCATTCCCATTCAATGGGATTAAAGAAGCACTAACAAAATATGAAAATCTTAAAGAAATTCTCTGGGTTCAAGAAGAGCCGAAGAACATGGGGGCTTGGACTTTTGTAGAACCACGTATTAATGCTGCAGCACCAAAAGAGCTTGAGG
>NZ_JAZVJO010000056.1:0-12968 GCF_059453735.1 Peribacillus sp.
CATGATCGAACCGGCGCGGAGAAATTCCCTTTCTCCATGATTTATACACTTGATTTTTCAAGACTGAAGCATAACCATTACTCGCCTTCGGCTTATCAACATCGTAATATAATTCAAAAGTATGACCACTCGGCATTTTAAAACGGATAGATTCCCCAATGCCAGCTGTCGTTCCTTGTGGATATTCTTCTACGGTTACGTGATGATCCCCGAGCAGCTGTTTAAATCCTTGCAAGCATTCACGTGTTTTTGTACGCCAGCCAATCCGTTTAATGTAACCGCTATTACCCGCTTCAACACTCAACGTATGATGTTGAAAATCACTATAGGCTCGTAAATAATGAACGCCATCTATTTCTTCTGTTTCTTCTAAACCAATAATCTCTTTAAAAAAGAATAATGACTTCTCTAAGTCTTTCGTTACTAATGTTACATGCCCGAGTTTAGCAATTTCCGGCTTCATATATCGACTACCTCCCTGCTATATTTAAATGAATTTGCATGTATCTTTACTTCGTCTTAATCTTACAAAACAGCCCATAGGATAACTACAGGACATTTTTCTAAAAATCAGTCGATTTTCCGTAAAAAAATTACGAATTCTAACTATTTACTCTTTTATTATTCAGTTCAAATTCATAGTTTTCTACACCTTTAGCGTCAATCTTCACCTGGATTAAATAACCAGAAAATGGTTCTAGTTTCATTTTTTCTGCTGCTAGAGTTTCAGAGGCTGTCGTGATAAATAAAGTATCCATTTCTTCCCCGCCAATCGTGCAAGAAGTAACATGGGTAACAGGCAATTCTATTTCCTTAATAACCTGTCTTTTTTTCGGATTAATACACACAATGCGAGTTGGCTTTTTGGAATAGCCTGCAACCATGCTGCTTTTATATAGAGCTATCCATATATTCCCCTCTCGATCTATCACCATGCCAGAAGGATGCCCCTCATACATTTCAAAGGTATACACCACTTTTTCAAAATATACACGCTGCTTCTCTTCAAGTTGATACTGATAAATAGTATGTTTAGCAGAATCTATATGAAAAAATTTCTTCGTACTCCTATCCCAATCCATCCCCTTGGATAAGGCCATTCCATCAGCCTGGACAAACACATTGGCAGTCGTGTCAATACTGTATAGTTTTGAATTGGCAAAGGGGTATGTTGAGTTGGTTGTATGTGGTGATTCCTTAAAACTTTTATAAAAACTGTCTGAAGACCCAGCCCAAATATGTCCATCTGGCCCACACTTTCCTTCACTTAAATAATTCATACCATTCCACGATTGATGGAGTACAAGGGGTGACTTAAATCTCTGTTTAAAATTCAACTTGTATAGACCATCCTTGTATATACCGATAAACTGCCCATCTGTAGTAGGGATGATTGCCATAATTTGACCTAATGCATCATAGATATTCTCTTGCCCTGTTTCTGGATTAAACGTAATGAGTTTTTCAAACGCACGATCGAGCCAAATGACCCCATATGCTTCATGCCAAATTGGTCCATCACCATATCCAGCTTGGTATCCCCCACATTTCTCCATAGTAGAATCACCTGCCTTTTCCATTTTGAAAAAGAAAAAAGAACACGAATGTGCTCTTCATTCTTCTGCATCTTGTATAGCTTTTCTTTTATTTATCTTGATAACATTAATTCTTGAGCAACTTCATAGATTA
Source organism: Peribacillus sp. (assembly GCF_059453735.1). Lineage (NCBI taxonomy): Bacteria > Bacillati > Bacillota > Bacilli > Caryophanales > Bacillaceae > Peribacillus > Peribacillus sp. Next base: position 1,690 of record NZ_JAZVJO010000056.1, read on the forward strand.
AATCTTCTTGCCCGCCAACTGTTTTCAGTTCACCCAATTTAACTAATATATCCCGCTCGTCTACACCAAATTGCTGAGCGGCTTTTTCTGTGTGTAATAAGAAGCTTGAATAAACGCCTGCATATCCCATGATAAGACTGGCTCCGGATATTTCTTGAGGTCTTGGTAATAGAGGAGCAACGATCTGATTCGCAACATCAATGACTTTATATAAATCAACACCTGTTTGAACTCCCAGTCTCTGAAGAACAGCAATCAATACTTCTGTTTGTGTATTTCCGCTACCTGCCCCAAGAGCGCGTAATGAACCATCGATATACGTTGCACCTGCATCAATTGCAGCTAAGGAATTGGCCATTGCCAAGGACAAATTATTATGGGCATGGAAGCCAACTTCTATCCCAACAGATTCCTTAAGGGCATGAATCCTTTCTGTCACCTGATGAGGCAGCAAATATCCTGCTGAATCTGTTACATAGACTAGCTCAGCACCATAGCTCTCAAATAATTGGGCTTGTTTCACAATATGATCTACTGGCGCCATATGGGCCATCATGAGAAAACCAGCTGTTTTTAACCCTAATTCTCTGCTCATCGCGATATGTTGTGCTGCAATATCTGCTTCTGTCACATGGGTTGCTATTCTTGCCATTTTTGCACCGGCATTTACAGCATCCTTCAAATCATCCTTTATTCCAATACCAGGAATAAGTAAAACGGCTATTTCTGCTTTTGTACACTCTTGGGCAGCTGCTTCTATTAGTTTTAATTCATCTACAGCAGACAATCCATATTGGAGACTGGATCCGCCTAAACCATCCCCATGAGCAACCTCAAAATACTCTATATTTGCTTGGTCGAGCCCTCTTGCAATGCTCTTTACCTGCTCAACCGTGAAAGCATGTTTCATCGAATGGCTTCCATCACGCAAGGATACGTCTAACACATGAACATCTCTCCTCATGTTCTAACGCCCCCTTGCATCATCATTTTTTTGGCCAATTCATTGGCTACTCTAGCTGCCGCGGCTGTCATGATATCTAAATTACCGGAATAAGAAGGAAAGAAATCTCCTGCACCTTCTACCTCAAGGAATACAGACACTTTATTCTCTTCAAAAATTGGTTCACCTCTCAACCGATAACCAGGTACATATTGTTGGACCTCTCTGACCATCGTTTGAATGGAGTGGATAATGTCCTCTTCCCGTCCAGTTGTTTCAACAATCGCATGCACTGTATCTCGCATGATGATTGGTGGCTCAGCTGGATTTAAAATGATAATAGCTTTGCCCTTCTTGGCACCTCCTACAACTTCAATCGCTTTAGAGGTTGTCCGTGTAAATTCATCAATATTCGCCCGTGTACCAGGGCCTGCACTCTTGCTCGATACTGTTGCTACAATCTCTGCGTACTCTACCGGTACTACACGTCCAATGGCGTGAACGATCGGAATCGTAGCCTGCCCGCCGCAAGTAACCATATTGAGATTGTCTTTGTCAAAGTGTTCCGTCAAATTCACGGTTGGTACCGTAAATGGGCCGATAGCTGCAGGTGTTAGATCAATCATTTTCTTCCCTGCAGCTTTAACAGTTTCATAATTGGCATGATGAGCATATGCACTCGTTGCATCAAAGACGATATCTACCAATTCCATTCTATCTATTAACCCTTCAATACCCTGATCAATCGTTACGTAGCCTCGTTCTTTAGCTCGCTTCAATCCCTCTGAATCCGAATCAATTCCAATCATAACGGACATTTCCAAAGCATCAGACCGTTCTATTTTGTACATTAAATCAGTCCCAATATTTCCGGAGCCTATGATTCCTACTTTTAATTTTTCCATATCCTCACCTCAATCTGTAAAAGATAGTTCCACTATTCCGTAGGAACCAAAATCCACCTCAAATACATCACCAGATTCGAATGGAACAGCTGCCGTTATCGCGCCTGCAAGTATAAACTGTCCTTCCTTTAAGGAAATATCATACTCTGCAAGCATATTGGCCAGCCATGCAACTGCATTTACGGGGTTTCCCATTACGGCACCGCTAATCCCTTCGTCAAATACAACATCGTTCTTTTTGGCCGTCACATGAATTTCCGCTAAATCATCTAAAGATGGCACAGGACCTTTCTCTCCCAAAACAGCCCCCGCAGAAGAACCATTATCGGCTACCGTGTCCTGAAATTTAAATTTCCAATCCTTTATCCGACTATCAATAATTTCTATTGCTGGGACAATGGATTCGGTTGCTGCCAAAACTTGCTCAGGAGTAATGCCAGGACCTTTCAAGTCTTTATTAAGAATAAACGCCAACTCGAACTCTACTTTCGGATGAATGAATTGGGAAACGGAAACCTTCGCCTTATTTTCAAATACCATGTTGTTCAAAATATGACCAAAATCTGGTGTATCTACATTAAACATCGTTTGCATAACTTTGCTCGTTAGACCTATTTTCATTCCAACCAAATGGGCACCCTTTAGTTTTTCATCGATTTGCAGCAGCTGTATTTGATAAGCATCATCAACTGAGATGTTTGTTGAGGATGTAAAAGGGTCAATTGGATTTTTCGTTCGTTCAGCGACAAGTAAATCAGATGCTGCCTTGTGAATGTCCATTTACATTTCCTCCTTATACCGATACAGCCTGCAACGCTCTGTATTGCCCATTAAAGAATAATAGGGGTTCTTTATCCTCTATCTTGATGTCACGTACTTTTCCAATAAATAATGTATGATCTCCCTCCACATACTCCGAGGTCACTTCACAGCTTATCTGTGCTAATGCATTCCTTAATACCGGAACATCAGCTAATCTATCAAATTCAATGTGGATGCCATCTTTCTTTTGTCCAGCGAAGATCATGGAGTAGTCCTGTTGATCCTCTGCCAAAATGTTTACCGCAAATACTTTGCTTTCACGGATTTTATTCAAGCAGCGTGCTCTTTCCCCAATTGAGATAACAATCAATTTAGGTTGAAGGGAAACAGACATAAAAGCATTGGCAGTCATCCCATGAGCTTGTCCTTCATGTTCTGTTGTAATGACAGTAACACCTGTAGCAAACTTACTCATTGCCGTTCGGAATAAACGATCATCCATTAAGTACCCCTCCTTTTATGCTTTAATGGTTGGATTATTTTCTGTTTTTGCATCCATTTGGTCTCCCCAATAAGTGAACCCAATATCCATTTCATCAATAGTCCAGCGAATCGGCTCCCAATCTGGTTCGAATATGAGATAACCATTTGTGAAAATTTCCAATCTTACACCACTGCCTGGATCAATGGCATAAATATACATGGCCTGAGAAATTCCATGCTTGCCTGGTCCTTTGAAATAGATTCCATTTTCTTTTAAAATATCGGCAGCTCGCAAAAGATCCTGGGCATTATCCAGCCAGTAGGCAATATGATGAACCTCATGTGTAGAAGACGCATTAGGGTCAAAGCTAATGGCTATATCATGAACCAGCGGGGTTACACTTAACCAGGCACCTACATAGCTTCCATCTGGCGCTTCCACATACTCACGCAGATTGAACCCTAGGTATTCCTGCATAAAACCCGCAAGATCGTTGGCTGGTAGTGAGCTTAATAAATTGACATGGTCAATTCTTCGAGGTGACACTCCTCTGTTCCACGACTTATGTGTTTGATTTTTCAAAACGGAACGTGTTTCAGGCGAGGCTAGCGTTTTTTCCATATCATAATAGATTTCAAATGTATGATTGCTAGGGAGTTTGAAACGGAATGCTTTTCCTTGCCCTCTCTCCGTTCCTTCTTCCATCCAATCTATTGTCATTCCATCCCTTTGTAATTGATCTGCAAACAGCTCCACATCTTCTTTGCGTTTTGTACGCCAGGCAATATGATCCAAACATGATTCTTCTCCCGCTCGAATCGTTAATGTATGGTGTTCAAAGTCACCCCATGCTCGCAAATAATGCACACCATCTGCTACTTCCGTTTCTTCCAAACCTATAACTTCCTTAAAGAACCATAGCGATTTTTCTAAATCTGTGCTCACCAATCCAAAATGCCCCAGTTTTGCGATTTCTGGTTTACTCATTTTCTAACCCCTCCTATTTATTTGATTATGCAAAATACGTATTGGGTTCAAGATCACACATCACACGGCCATATGTCTCCATTAAGCTTGATGGTGTGATGAAGCCATGCAAATGCATGGAAATAAAGTCGCGATAGAATGTTTGAAAGACATTATTATTATAAGAGAATATGGAACCTGCCCCTGCCAGCATGAGATCATAAGCTTCTTTACATTGCTGATTTGCATATCCAAACACAGCTTTTATCCGTATGCTCTCTTTCTGTGTGAAATCCTGTCCACGTGTTGAATAGTCATCCAAATCATTAATGGCTTGTCTAAATAGCATTCTGGCACATTCCAGTTTCATATCAATCTCCGAAATTTGTAAGTGCGTAACAGCCGCATCGCTCATTTTAGAATAGAATGTGTTCCCAATACCGGCTTTTCGAACACGCTCCATATGTAAATCAAATCCGCCTTGGGCAATCCCTAAAGCAGGAGCAGCGATTGATAAAGTTAAGGACGGAACAAACGGAGTCCGGTATAACGGATTGTCCTGCAATTCTTCTATAATATAGTGTCCTTTCTGTGCCAATCGGTCTAAAGACACGCGATAATCGGGAACAAATATCTCCTTGACAACTACACTATTACTGCCAGACCCACGTAACCCAATTACATTCCAGTCATCCAAAACTTCCACATCTTTCCTAGGAATGACGATAATGGCCATTTCCATGCCACCATTACCATCATCAACTGGTGCCCCAAAATAGAACCAATCTGCATATGGGGAACCAGATACAAATGGCCATTGTGCATCCTTAATTAAATAGCCACCATCCACCTTTTCAATATCAATGCGAATCGGTTTAAAGTTTCCAGCCAAAATGATTTCTTGATCATGATTTTGGCCAAAGATCTCATTCAGCGCCTCCCGGCCAAAGGCATAAGAAATCATGTAATCACGGATATTACTTAACGACACAAACCAACCAGCTGATGGATTTCCACGGCTAATTTCCGTAACGACCTCGAAATATGTCCGCATATCTGTTTCATAGCCCCCAAACATTTTCGGGCGAAGGATTTTCAATAATCCATTATCCCGAATCGCCTGGATTATTTCTTCAGGTATATGGCTTGTTTGGTCAATTTCAAGTGTTGTATCACGCAATTGTTTTTGTAGTGTACGAGCCTTTTCAATTAACACATCACTGATTTCCCGCTTTACGATTGTTTCACTCATAAGATCACCCTCTATTTTTTGAATTTTCCTATAATTTCACGCGTGTTTTATCCTTTGTGAAAAAATGTTTGGTTGCGTGTAAAAATTCCTCACGCTGTTCAATCATTGCCCAATGACCACATTTTTTGAAGACGCGCAGTTCTGCATTTGGCAGATATTCTAGTGCGTAAAGGCTGCTTTTGAGCGGTACAAAACGGTCATAAAATCCATGAATCAATAGAAACTCATTTTCCATTCGTTCTAAAGCTGTCTGCGGAATCAACATTTCAGTTAAAGATGATTTAGTGAAGTTTTCACGATAGGAGCGGAAAATCTCTGGCCGCTGAAACATTTCAAACCGATCCTCTACCACCTGATCAACAAAATCTTTCATTCTATCAATATCATAAACAAACCAGCTTAGGAGATTACGTAAGTTCTCTTTACTCGGATCAAGATGAAAGTTAGATAATTTCATGAGTTCTGGTGTTGGTTCCTTTAACAATACACCTGCACCCATCAGGACAATTTTGTTGAAGCGTTCTGGTGCTTGCATATTTAAGTACATGGAAACGACGCCGCCAAGTGAATTCCCAATTAAATTTGCCTTCTCAATCTTTAATGCATCCATTAAATCTAAAATTTGTTTAATCCGCATTGACATCCATTGGACGCCGTTTTCAGGATATACTTCCGGATGATCCGTATCTCCAAACCCAACTAGGTCAGGGGCAATGACATGGAACTCTTCCGCATAATCTTCTAATACCTGCTGCCAGTTTGCTTTTGCATTCGCTCCTGGTCCCGAACCGTGAATTAAAATGACGGCTTCTTTATTGCGCGAACCGCCCTCATAGAAAGAAGTTTCATAATTCCCAGTTTTTATTTTTCTTTGTTCAATTGTCATGAATATCCTCCTCGTAGAACGGTATTAATTCCATTCTCCACTCTGTTTTTTTGTTGCGAACTGTACAAACTCGCTTGTTCCCCAGCAATTTTGCCGAATACAGCACCTGAAGTTAACCCAGCCCCTCCAGGATAATTATCATAATAAAGCCCGCCCACTATTTCTCCTGCTGCATATAGTCCATCAATTGGCGTCCAATCATTGTGTATGACCTGAGCCCTTTTATTAATTTTCAATCCACCATACGTAAAGGTGATGCCACATGTAACCTCGTATGCTTCATAGGGTCCTTCATCCAATGGATTAGCCCAATTAGACTTAGGTATAGGAAGGCCAGTAGTCTTCTTTCCATCTAACTGATTTGGATTAAATGGAACATTCCGGTCAACCGCAGCATTATATGTCTCGATTTCTCGCAAAAAATTCTTAACATCGATGCCCTCTATCTTTTCAGCTAATTCCTCGAGCGTGTTGGCTGTCACCTTTGTAACATGACGGCCATTGTATTCCTCCCGTAAAAAAGGTTTGGTCTTTGCATCATATACTTGCCATGCACACTGATCAGGTTGCTTTAAAATTTCACGACCTACTTTCGCATAAATATAATTACGGAAATCAGCTCCCTCATCCATGAAACGCTGGCCATTTTTGTTGACCATAATGCCAAATGGAAAACTTAATTTTTGAAAGCCTTCCTTATAATCTGGTAAGTAGCGATCACCACAGACAGCATGCGCCCCAGACCAATTACCCGTTGTGCGTGCACCCAGTGAAATAGCCATACGCAAGCCGTCACCAACATTATATTTACACCCTCTGGTATGCACGGTATCCCAGCCGGCTCCTAAGTATTTTGTTCGCATTTCGATATTGGCATGGAAACCGCCTGATGCCAGGATAACAGCCTGGCAATCTATTATGCGTTCCTTTCCATTCGAGCGAACGATAATTCCTTTTATTGTCCGATTGGCAGTAACAAGATCTACCGCTGCCGTATTATAATGGATTGTTACACCTAGACGCTTAGCTTCTTTATGAAGAAACTCTACTAAACCTTTGCCGCCCCCAACAGCTTCCATAACCATACCGCCCCAAAATACAAACTTGCCGTTTATTTTATATGCTTGCCTTCCGTAAATCGGAATCCACTTAACATGATGTTCGGTAAGCCATTGAACGGTTTCATAACTTTTCTTCGTCATGATAGACGCCAAATCATAATCTGTCCGATAATTTGACATTCGGCATAAGTCATCAAAAAATTGATCCTTCGTATAGGTTCCGAACTCTGTCATCTCAAATTCTAGGTCTGTCATCTCTGATAAGAGAGTTCTTACTTGGCTGCCATTCTTGTATGCAAAACGGATCGAACCATGTGTATATGCCGTGTTTCCTCCTTTTTCTTCCTCAGAGGATATTTCCAAAACCATTACACGTGAGCCTTTTTCTGCAGCCCGAATAGCAGCACATAATGCAGCATTGCCAGCCCCAACGACTACAATGTCTGTTACCTCGTTCATTTATTCACTCCTATACATTTTTGTAAGCGCTTTAATAAGAGTTTTATATAATGCCCTTGAAAAATTGCTGTATCAAATGATTGAATTGGTCTTTCTTTTCAATTTGGGTCCAATGACCACATTTGCTGAAAACATGAAGCTGTGCTTCATCTAAATGATCCAATAAATAGTAGCTTGATTCTATAGAACATACCTTATCATCCCGTCCATGCACCAATAAAATCTGATTCTTTATTCTTCTTAATGCAACGGTTGGAATCGGTACCGCAGCCGTCGAGAAAATCGAATTATTGGAACGGCGCACTTCTTCACGCATCGCATTTTCAAATCGTGAGTCAGTTAAGTCATTAATTATAGGCTGCATTGCTTCATGATCATAAACGAACCATCCCATGATTTGCTGAAGTCGTTTTTTCGATGGATTATCATAAAATGATTTAGCACGTGCCAGTTCAAGACTTATCTTTGTATTTGGTGTTCCTCCTGGTCCCATTAAGACAACCTGGTCAAATCGTTCAGGGTGTTCTAACAGTAGTTCCAAGGCGATAGAACATCCTAATGAGTTACCAACAACATGTACCTTCTCTAATTCGTAATGATCGAGCAGTTCCATGATTTGCTCAATCCAGCAATCCATCCACATTTGACGATTTTTTAACGGTTCATCCGGATGATCACTTTGAGCAAATCCATATAAATCAGGTGCTAGACAATAGAAAGATTCTGCGCAATCCTGTAATGCATAACTCCAGTTAGCCAGTGACGTAACCCCTGGTCCTGATCCGTGTAAAAATAAAATCGTTTCTTCGTTTCCTTTTCCTGCTTCATTGATCCACGTCGTGTAATTGCCTGTTCTTACCTTTTTAGATGTAATTGTTTCATTCTTTGTCGTGGTCATTTGATCATGCCTCCTTCACGCCTCAATAGTTGGAATAATTAATGGATTCCCCGTGATGCTATCTCCCCAATACGTATTGCCAAAAGCTCGTTCTTCTGGGCGCCAAACAACCGTTTCCCAGTCTGGTTCAAATATCAGATATCCTCCAGTAAACAATTCAACTCTACAACCGCTTCCCGGATCAATCACATATAAATAAATCGCCTGAGAAATACTGTGTTTACCAGGACCGATGAATTCCAGACCATTTTCTTTGAGAATATCGGCTGCCCTCAATAAATCTCCTGAACTATCTAACCAGTAGGAGATATGATGAAAACGAGCGGTCGTCTCCAATGATTCATGTGCTACTAAAGCAACATCATGTACCAGAGGGGTTACACTCATCCAGCCCGCCAATAATTTACCTTCCGTCGTTTCAACACATTCATTAATGCGAAACCCTAGTTCCTCTACAAAGAATTCATAACCTGCATTCCCAGGTACAGATGTATGAATATTGATATGATCCAACCTTCTAGGGGAAATGCCAACTGCCCATGATTTATATACTTGATTCTTCAAAACAGAACGACGATGTTCGTCCACCTCTATCTTTTGAACATCATAATATAGTTCCACCCTATGTCCCGATGCAGCGGTAAAGCGGATTGCTTTGCCGATGCCTGGTGTCGTTCTTTCATCCCGATACTCTATTTCATAGCCTTTTTTGCTTAATTGCTTAGCAAACAAATCCACATCTTCTGAGCGTTTTGTACGGAAGCTAATATATGTCACCCGTCCTTTTGTACCAGGCGATATCGATAAGGTATGGTGCTGGAAATCTCCCCAAGCTCTGAAATAATAGTGTTCTTCTACCTTTTCAGTTAGCTCTAAGCCAATGACTTTCTGAAAAAATGCAACAGATTTTTCAATATCCGATGATTCAAGAGCAATATAACCCAATTGGGCTATTTGTGGTTTCAAGATAGATTTCCTTCCCCTCTTTTTATCTTAAATAACGATTGACGGCTAAACTATAGAAAAAGTTCGCTAAGAATCGGCTATTTTCCGATAAAATTTACTTAATATCGCACAGCATTTGGCTCTAAGCCAACTAGCTGGCGTCCAAAGTTCTCCAGTGTGATAACTGGTGATAATGACCGATGAGAATGTAATGTCATAAAATCCCGAATCAATCGCTGCATTGGACTTGCGTCATATACATACCCCGATCCACTCGCTGCCAGAATCTGCTGAACAGCTTCATGCAATAATTTATTGCTATAGCCGATATCTGCCAGTACTTTTAATCTCTCTTCCCCAGGCATGATTACCTTCTTTTCAGCCCATTCATCAATTTTGCTGGCAATATTCATCAAATACAATTCTGCTGTCTCCATTTTTAATGTGGCTTCCGCAATTAAAGAATGAGTGCTTGCCGCATCTTTTATCATCTTCACTCCCATATGCTGTGCTGTCCGATAGGGCAATCCAGCGTGAAAACGTTCAAGCATTTCTTTTACAACGCCTAATCCCGGTAATCCAAGTGATAAGATTAAGCATGGGAATAAGGCTGAATGAAACAAAGGGATATCACGCAAATGATCTGATTGAAAGCTTCCGTTTAACACATCCACAAAGGAGGTACACCTGTGGTCTGGTATAAAGACATTCTTCATATGAACAGCATTACTGCCAGTACCCCGCAGTCCCAACGTATGCCAGTCGTCTTCAATTTCCAGCTCATTAAAGGGAACCGTCACTAATAATTGCTCTTCAATCTCTCCTTGTGCATTTTTTAAATACATCCCAAAATATCCCCATGTTGCATGCATTGACCCAGAACAGAACATCCAGTGTCCTTCTTCAACCAGGTAACCACCATCCACTTTTTTCACTTCACAGGACCGCGGTTCATAAACGCCGGCAAACAATACATCATCGCCATCGGTGAAAATCTCATTATGCGCTTTTTCATTAAATGATTCCGCAACCATCATTTCCCGAATGGCACATAAAGAAGCAACCCATCCGGTCGATGCACATGCTTTTGAAAGTTCAACAATAACTTGGCTATATGTTTGGATATTGACTTCAAGTCCACCATACTGTTTCGGACGAAGCATTTTGAAAATATGATGGTCTTTTAATTGGTTGATGGTTGCATCCGGTATTTTACGAATTTCTTCTGTTTCTTTTGCACGGTTTCGAACATCGTTAGCTATATTTCTCGCTTTTATAATAAGATCTTTATCTGTTTCTTTTAAAATGGTTTTCATATGTTCAACTCCTTAATTGAAATGTATCTCTAATTTATCAAACCTACTTTCGTAAAAGACTGATTAAATGAATTGAATTTTCTAGTGGATTTTCGATAAATATTATTGAAATCTCCCTCCCGTAAGCTTTCAATAATGTGATTTTCACTCTATATTTATTGCAGGTTATTCTTTTTTTGTTATTTTTTCTATATTTCTTATAATTTCAGGAAAGTCTGTTAACATATATGTAAGCGCTTTTATTTGATTGATATAAGGAGGCGATTCGCTTGACAACTAACTCAATCCATACAGAGAAAGAGCTTTTTACAACAACAACAACGATTGGTTTATTACGGAAAGAATTAATTGAAACATTAGGGTTAGAACATGCCAAAACATTCTTACAACGTTATGGGTGGA
>NZ_JAZVJO010000057.1:0-1878 GCF_059453735.1 Peribacillus sp.
TCAAATTGCTCATTTCAGCGTTCAGCCCATTCTTTCCTTATATGTTGGGGAACTTCATGGTCCTGAAAACCTCGGATTATTTGCGGGTATTGCCTTTTCTGTTGCAGGGGTGGGTAATCTCTTCATGTCGCGAAAATGGGGGGAGATTGGGGATGCACACGGACATATTAAGGTGCTCCTAGCCCTGCTTTTCTTTGCAGGTATTGCCTATATTCCAGGTGCGTTTGTGACTAGTTTCTGGCAGCTCGTTATTGTTCGATTCACACTGGGTATTGCAATTGGCGGCATCATCCCAGTCAGAATCGCCTTCATCCGTCAGGAGGCACCGATTGCCATGCAAGGTGAGGTTCTTGGTTACAGCACGAGTTTACGCTTCCTTGGCAACGTCATCGGACCTATTATGGGGGGCATGATTGCTGGATTCTATGGAATCTCAGCAGTCTTTATCTCGACGAGTGCTTTGCTGATTATCGCTGGTCTATTCCTTTATGCATCGTTACACCGACATCCAGAGGTCATTAAAGATTATTAATGAAGGAAAGCTGTTGAGAACCTCCTCAACAGCTTTTTTCTATGGCTATTTAATTAAAAAACTTGCGCCATCAATGATTTCAATTTCCGGGTACTGTTTCAAATCATCCATTAGTTGAAACAGTGCCTCATCCTTTTGTTTCGCTTCAATCATACAATCAAGCTGCGGAAGACTCCCCTTTATCCCATTTAAAAAATCGAGGAACATCTTGCTGTCAATATAATCGGAGTGTGCACGGTACTCTTCATCTGAACGCGGGCTTGATATATGCATCTTCGGAGGAAGACTGGAATGCTGCCATGTTCCAATTACCCGCTCCCACTCCTCTTCCCAAGAAGGCATTGCTGGATGATTAGCAAGATGGTGGTGATAATCAAATACTTGCGGTATCCCTAGTTTTTCACATAAATAAAGGGTGTCTGCCAGTCCAAAGGTTTTATCATCATTTTCTAAGATAATCATCTGCTGTAATGAAACTGAAATCAGCCCCCAATTATGGATAAACTGCTCCAGCGCTTTTTCCTTATCCTGATATCCTCCTCCAACATGAAGAACACATCGATGTTCCGGATTGATCTTCATCCCCTTTAAAAGTTGTTGATGTATCCTCAGAGTTTTAAGTGAATTGTTTAGAATATCCACCTGCGATCCATTTAAAAGCACAAAATGATCTGGATGAAAATCAACTCTCATTTTTGGATGTTTAATCAGAAATTCAGCGATTTGTCCGAGAACATCACTAAGCGGCTTTAAAAACTTCCATTCTGGAAGATCTGGATGATTTGCTAATGGAATAAGCTTAGAACTTAAACGAAAAAAGGCAATATCATGAACAGCACAATGCCTTAAAATCCGTAGACAGTTTTCAAGGTTAGCGGCGGCAATTCTCTCTAGTTTACGAATGGCCGCTTCACGGTCTTTAATTTTCGAAAACTGAGCAAATGTCATCGTCTGCGATGGCGATGCATTCTTCAGAGACATGCTCATCGCTACAAAACCTAACCGAACTAATGTCAAGATAACACCCCATCTCTCTTTACACTTTAGTATGCTCATTTCTTAGCAGTTTTAAAGCCTGAATAGAGTTGTAGTTCAGTTAATGAGTATAAACTCCCCTTTGTTATGTATGTGTATAGATCGCTCATTTAGAATCTAATCTAAATCCTTCGAATAAACGCCCTCCAAATGGCTTACATCCTGAAGCAATCCCAAAACGAGTATCGAGTGTATTGCTTAGGTTACTTGAACGATCAGCTTGTCCAAATGCTTTTTCTACGAGAATTTTTTCCCTCTTCTAACAATACGACCCCAGAGAATCCCGTTTTTTCTGCTTAGATCGAAAGCAT
>NZ_JAZVJO010000058.1:0-2418 GCF_059453735.1 Peribacillus sp.
CATTTTATAATTCGTACTCAAGCTTGTCTATTAATAGGAGGAAAACAGTTGATTTTCAATCTATGTACCTAATGTTTTACCAGTAGAAGGTATAGGAAAATACCTCCTAGGCGGGAGGCTTTCCGTCTTACAACAATGTTATGAAGTGTTTATACTCGACATACCCTTGACCAACACAGACAGGACAATGTCTGTATCCGGGAGGAAATTCCTTTACGGGACCTTTATAATGATAAAAGTCCACTCTATTGTAATTATATGTAATTTTAGTTAAAAAGACGAGTAATATGTGAAAATATGACTAATTCAATCTGTTAAATAATCTTGCACCAGGTGACCATGTAGTGTGTGCATTTGTCCCAAGCTGCGGTGATTGTTGACTTCTGGCACTTTGCCTTTGCGAACCGGAAGGGACTGTTAAAGGTGAGGGAACGCTGCTGAATGATGGATGCAGGCTCCATCACACTTTCGATCGACTAGCAAATGGAGAAGCCACCCGAATCATACTAACGTTCTAACCAAGAACCCGTACAAGAAAAATTGTACGGGTTCTTTTGTGTGGAAATTTGGACCTGTTCAGAACGGTATGTGTGCAGAACTGAGGAATTTGTGTGCAGTTGAGACCTATTACTGTGCAAAACTAGCCAATTCACGTGCATTTGAAACACTTTTCTGTGCAAAACAAGCTAAAAACTGTGCATTCTGTCCGATTCAGCAAAAGCGTCATTTACTAGAATCTAAGTTAGGTTTCCGATAGATACTCATTTTCAAAAGACACATTTGCGCTACAGGGGTTTAAATGACTTCAGAAAAAAAGCAGACCCCATACTTCTGGGATCTGCCTCGCATTCTATTTGTATGCAGGAATTTCTACTGTTAAATGATAGGATTCTAGCAAGCTATATAAATTATAAATCTGTTTGACTTGTTTTGCTGCCCAGCCGATATCGGTTGCGTACTGGTGAGTGGCATAACCGTATCTTGCTGCACTTGCTGGATTCCATCTCATTTTATAGAGCGTGTCTTGCCCAGCTGAAATATAGCCATTGGCGCTAATTAGGGTTAATATTTTTTAAAAAGTAAGTTTAGAGTAGCCGTTTAAAAGAAAATTCTGTATGCTGGAAGAGATGGCATTGAAAAAGACGTATAAATGATTGTCTTTTTCTTTTATGAAGCTTAAAATGAACTATCTATGCATTTATTATGAGGAAGGACTTATTTTTTAAAAACAAATCCTCAACTGGGAGCTTACAAAAAATGAATGAATTAATTTATAACGATTTAATAGCCATTTTAAAAACAAATCATGTGAAAATGAACGAACCATTAAGTAACTATACCTTTACCAAAACAGGTGGAAAAGCTGATATCTTGGTTCTTCCGACCAGTTATCTTGAAGTTCGCGATACGTATAACTATGCGTTGGAACATCAAATTCCAATTACAGTGCTTGGAAATGGATCGAACTTGATTATACGAGATGGCGGGATTCGTGGGATTGTGATGGTCCTCGTTCAAATGAAAGAAGTTGAATGTAAGGGAAATCAAATCATTGCTCAAAGTGGTGCGACAATTATTGAAACATCACGTTTTGCACTGGAAAAATGTTTAGCAGGCCTTGAATTTGCTTGTGGAATTCCAGGTACAGTCGGTGGAGCACTTTATATGAATGCCGGTGCATATGGCGGAGAAATTTCTGATGTGTTGAAAGAGGCACTTGTTCTTACTGCTGAGGGAGAGTTAAAAACCTTCGCAGCAGAGGAATTAGAATTAAGCTATCGTACTAGCCGCTTTTCAAAAGAACATTTATTAGTTTTAGAGGCAACCTTCGAATTAAAGCCAGGGAATGTAGCTGAAATAAAAGCGAAGATGGACGATCTTACTTTCCAAAGGGAATCCAAACAGCCGCTCGAATTTCCTTCATGCGGAAGCGTGTTTAAACGCCCGCCAGGTTATTTTGCAGGTAAATTAATTCAAGATAGCGGATTACAAGGAAAGCAAATTGGAGGAGCACAGGTTTCGATGAAGCATGCAGGCTTTATCGTAAACATCGATGATGCAACTGCCACCGATTATGTTGAACTAATTGAACACGTACAAAAAACGGTCAAAGCGAACTTCGGTGTAGACCTAGAAACAGAAGTAAAAATTATCGGCGAAGATTAATGATTTCACAAAGACTTTCTCATTGAGAAGGTCTTTTTTTATGGCTTTGTATAAAAAGGATTTATTACCCATTTTATGTTACGGTAGAAGCATAGGGAGGGAATTATAAATGTATACGAGGATCGTTAAATATAGTTTTCTTTTATTGTTTTTAATGTTGCTTATTATACATCTTGCTGTCGGACTCAAACATGGGTTTTGGATCGTAATCGTTCTAGCTATTCTTCAAGCAGCTGCCTATACCATAGCTGA
>NZ_JAZVJO010000059.1:0-3133 GCF_059453735.1 Peribacillus sp.
TATCCACTCCTCAATCTTCGTAAATACTTCGGACTCTGCACTCAGATGAACATAATGATTGCCACCGGCAACCAAGACTTCACTCTTCGGATTGTTTGATGCCAGAGCCTGGTGCCACGAAAGCCAACTCGAATCTGAATCAACGCTTTCGCCCGCAAGGATGTAGAGCACCGGAACACTTGAAGGAAAAGACAGATTCGATATGGAAGCACAGTTATCGTTAAACATTGCATATTCCGTGATCATGGTGTTATTCTGTGCCCGGCTGCAATAAAGTTCTGCCAGGGTCTCTCTGTTGTTTTTGGGATGACCTGCAAAACACTGCAGTATCGATCCTCTGAATGCCGGATTATCAAGAATCTCCTCAGGATAATCTTCAATTCCAATTAAAGACAGCCTGAGAAGGCCGGTATCCACCAAAAAGAACCTGTAACATTTGAGACCGACAGATCCGAGGTCCCAATTAGTTTCATCGATCTGCTGCGGGACGGATGCATCCAGACCGATAAGGCCGAGGAGCTCGTTTTCGAACATATTCGCATACTGAAGCATATAGAGACCCGCTATCGAGTGACCCATCAGATAATATCTGTCCTCTCCAATGTTTAAGAGAACTTCGTGCACCTCATTACAGATATTTTCCGCCGTTCTGGGAATATCTGTATCATCGCTGAGACCATATCCCAGAGGCTCGATGATAATGACCCTGTATGTTCCGGACAGGCGTTTTGCCAGTGACAGAAATTCATAATGTGGAGAGACCGAACCATAACCGGGAAGAATGACTATTGACTCACCCTTATCCCCTATGATCGAATAGTTTA
Organism: Peribacillus sp.; assembly: GCF_059453735.1. NCBI lineage: Bacteria > Bacillati > Bacillota > Bacilli > Caryophanales > Bacillaceae > Peribacillus > Peribacillus sp. The sequence goes on from NZ_JAZVJO010000059.1 coordinate 825, forward strand.
TCCTCCCGTGGGAAGTTTCATAATACTCACCATACGCTCCCTCTATATCCGATCGTCTGCTTCGGGCTATGACGCTGTTTACAACGAGCGACAGGATAAAAACGGCTATCAGACATAATGCAATGATAAGAAGGATCTTTTGTGCCTTCTTGCTTTTTTTCCCTGACATTGACGTATTATTTGGAAGATTACTTGAAGTCCTTAAGCGCAATAGTAGTCGTGATCCAGACCGCTCCGATACAGATAAGAAAAACTGCAGAGAGGACACTGATAGCGATTATTGCTACAGGAGACTCTCTGAAAAAAGCCGTATATGACATAACAGTGACAGCTGCGCCAAAGATCAATATCACGATCCACAACGTGCGGGTTATCAGTTTCTCTTGAATAGATATTCTGGCCTTGCTGATGACTTCAATAAGATTCTCTTCCGCCCTTTCATGATATTCCGTTGCTTCGAGCTTTTGTCCTGAGAGGAGTTCATTGACCGATATGTCCAGTTCCTCACAAAGAGGAAGGAGCAGCGACACATCCGGAAAACCATTTCCGCGTTCCCATTTTGATACGGTCTTATTACTTATATTAAGTCTGTCAGCCAGTTCGACCTGCGAAAGACCTTTGCCCTTTCGCTGATCACTTATAAACTTTCCAATCTTAATGTGGTCCATATCTTAATCTCCCCAACAACGGTATCATAATCTTATGGCGATTATATCCCATAAAACACCCACTATGCGTAGAATGCAGTAAATACCGAGGTCTACGCTCCGTAGATTAGTCCGGTTCTGACTGTTTTATTCAAGATTTTTCGATGAAAGAATACCGCTATTTCCTTTATCAGGCTTAGATCATCTCCAATCATCATAGAATGTATTTCTCCTAAATTCATTGCATTTTAGGAAAGAAATGCGCTTTAGGAGATAATCATTGCACCTTGCTATAAAAAGTACTGCGCCCTGTTCCGTACTTCTTTATATATCCCTCTTCCTGAAGATTTTTCAAGCCTAATTCGACTGATTTCTCACTTATACTGGGGCAGATATTTACGATCTCTCGTTTAGTAAACTTGCCGATCTTGCTGTCTACGGCGGCCCTTACAATGTCTTTTGCACTGCTTTTTATAGTTACAGAACGTTTTTTGCCTGTCGGTGTTTCTTCAACAATGACAGTGCCGCCAATGATCTCAACTCTGCTCTCAAACTCTCTGTAACATGCAAGTATAACTCCCAACATGTATTTTATGAATGCAGTTGGATCTTCTTTTTCTTCATGCCAGCCTGTTGATGCTATTTCCAGCGCATCATAGTAATTATTCTTTGTCTTCTCAATATGTTTTTCTATACTGATGTATTTTCCAACAATATATCCGGAACGGTATAAGAGGAGCAATGTAAGAAGTCTGCTCATTCTTCCGTTTCCGTCATTAAAAGGATGAATACAAAGATAATCGTGCAAGAAAACCGGAATAATCAGAAGTGGATCGACAATCTGTTCATCAATAGCTAAGTTATAGTTTTCACAGATTGAATCAATACAAGCTTCTGTCTCATACGGCTGAACCGGAGTAAATCTTATAAATTCCGTTTCATCTTCCTGGGTTTCCTTCAGGTAATTCTGAGTGATCTTATACCTTCCACCGTTACCGGTATCAGCGTACTGCATGAGATCTCGGTGAAGCTGAAGAATGATGTTTCTGCGTACTGGAATAAACTCGTTGCTTTCATGAATAGTATTCAACACATCGCGATAGCCTGCGATTTCACGTTCATCGCGTGTTCGTGGCATCGTTTTTTCCTTAACGAGTTGTCCGATTCTGGTGTCAGTTGTTACAATACCTTCGATCCTGTTAGAAGATTCTACAGATTGAACCTTAGCGACTTCTAACAGCTTCTCAAGCTCTACTGGTTTCTGTCTGAGATAAAGATCCTGCTTTCCCTTATACTCATGAATAAGAGAAAGATAATTCGTTATTTCATTATCCCAACGATAGTTTTTATATTTTCTATAATCAAATGATCTCATGTTTTTCTCATAATTAGTTCTTTCTCCTAAATTATAGTCAGAATTAGGAGATATTCAAGCGATTAGGAGAAAAATGGTGATTTCACAACCATTCTCCATATTTCTCGAAAAACAAAGCAACCGAACCAAATAAGCTGCACTTTGTTAGATACGGAAATCCTGTGCAGCAGCGTGCCGAAAAGGTTACTCATGTTTATATCCTCCAAATTTAATATATCTGTTAGACGGAGGAAAGTCATTTTTCGTTACAAGATTTTTTCACGGACCCGAAATTCGAGCATAAATAA
>NZ_JAZVJO010000060.1:0-7029 GCF_059453735.1 Peribacillus sp.
GTATGCTTGTTTAATACTTTTTTATCACGTTCACTTAAATGAGGCAGTTTGCGTTCAATGCTTTCCATCGTATCAGCCTGAATCGTTAGCGCCTTACTTCTAAGTGCTGACATAACCGGTACGACACCAAGCATGTTCACCCACTGATTAAATTCGACTGCTTCTGCTTCAATCATCAGTGAGATTTTGTCTGCAGCCTGTTTTCTTTCTGCCATATTTGCTTGAACGATGCCTTCAAGATCATCAATGTCATAGAGGAAAACATTTTCATGATCACTCAGTGCAGGGTCAAGATCCCGTGGTACCGCGATATCTACCATAAAGATGGGACGACCTTTGCGCATTTTATTAACGAATGTCATCATTTCTTTGTTAATCACATAATCTTTCGCCCCAGTTGAACTGATCACAATATCCGCTTCAACAAGTGCACATTGAAGCTCTTGAAGCTGCTTAGCATTTCCCGTTACCTTGTCCGCTAATTCGACAGCTTTTTCAAAGGTTCGATTAATAACCGTAATATCTGAAACGCCGCTGCCATGCATGTTATGGACAGCCAGTTCACCCATTTTACCTGCACCAATTACTAAGACACTCTTATTATCCAGCTCACCGTAAATTTTCTTAGCCAATTCTACTGCTGCATAACTGACTGAAACTGCATTCGTATTAATTTCCGTTTCAGCATGAGCCTTTTTAGCAACCGTCAATGCTTGTTTAAATAAGTGATTGAAAACCGTCCCAATCGTATCTTCTTTCTGTGCAAGCATATAGCTTGAACGTACCTGTCCAAGAATTTGTGTTTCTCCAAGAACCATAGAGTCTAAACCACAGGCAACTTGGAATAAGTGTTCAATCGCACCGTCTACTTCATAGATAAATAAATAAGGTGCGAACTCATCCTTCTCCATATTGAACCATTCAGAAAGAAATTCCTTAACATAATATCGACCTGTATGCATTTGATCAGCTACTACATAAATTTCAGTCCGATTGCAAGTGGAAACGATTACGTTTTCTAGTATACTTTTCTTATTTTTAAGAGCCTTCATAGCCTCTGGAAGTTCCGATTCATTAAATGATAATTTTTCGCGTATTTCAACAGGGGCCGTTTTATAGTTTAATCCAACCGCAAGAATATGCATCCCGTTTATTGCACCCCCAAATTTTAGTCAATGAAACCCTGTATATTATAACATGTATTATTTAATAGTCAGAACAATTTTATGAACACTTCATGAAATGATATGCTAACATGTTACTGTACTAGTTATTCCCGTCCAAGATGTCTCGAAAACATCCTTCAAAATGCTACAAAAGTACCATACCAAATATGCTTCTGAACTTCAAGCAATCAAACTAACAAGGAGGTCTCTATGAAAACAACACGAACCTTTCCCGGAATTATTCTGCTTGGTCTCGGCCTGTATTTTATGCTGCAGCGGGCGCAAATTGAATTATTTCCCGGCTTTTTTGATTGGCCGACCATTCTTTGTCTAATTGGGATTGCCTTTTTAGTCCCTGCCTATGCAGGCGGCGATACCCAATCCATCCTTCCAGGTGTTCTTTTACTTGGTATCGGTCTCCACTTTCATTTTGTTAATATGCTTGAATTATGGCCGAATAATATTGGGATATTCATTCTATTTGTTTCGCTCGGCATGATCCTAAAGGCTCGAAAGACAAATGCTGGTTTACTACCCGGAATATTATTATTTATCATTTCCTTAATCACCATTTATTATGACCATATAATATCATGGCTGCATATCACCAACACAGGAATGACTGATCCCGGTAAATACTATCCTTTTGTCTTACTTGCCATCGGGATATACTTCTTAATTAGTAAAAAAGACTAAAGAAAGAGTGCAGAGAACTAATTCTCTGCACTCTTTTTCTGAGGCACTTACATAAATTTCTTAATTATGCCCCAAGCTTGGTCTTTTCCTTGTCCGGTTTCAGACGAAAAGAGCAGAATCTCATCACTCTTATCCATTTGAAGTGTGTCACGAACCACTTTTTGATGCTTTTGCCATTTACCTTTAGGAATTTTATCAGCCTTTGTCGCGACAACCACACATGGTAAGTCGTGGTGTTTGAAGTATTCATACATCGCTATATCATCCTTAGATGGTGCATGGCGTAAGTCAACAATCATGATTACAGCTTTTAACTGTTCACGTGTAGAGAGATAGGTTTCAATCATCTTACCCCAAGAATCACGTTCGGTTTTCGGAGCTTTCGCATACCCATACCCTGGAACATCGACAAAGTGAAGCATGTTATTGATGATAAAGAAATTCAACGTTTGTGTCTTACCTGGCTTTGATGACGTCCGTGCCAGATTTTTGCGGTTAATCATCTTATTAATAAAGCTTGATTTCCCAACATTTGATCTGCCTGCCAATGCGAATTCTGGCATGGGTGCTTTCGGATATTGCTCTGGCTTAACTGCGCTGATGACAATTTCAGAACTCGTTACTTTCATTTATTTTCACCTGCCAATGCATGTTCAAGAACCTGGTCTAATTCTGAAACAAGAACAAATTCTAAGTCGTTGCGGACACTTTCAGGTATATCATCAATATCCTTTTCGTTATCCTTTGGAATAATTAATTTGGTCAACCCTGCTCGATGAGCTGCTAGGGATTTTTCTTTCAAGCCGCCAATTGGAAGTACACGGCCCCGTAATGTAATCTCGCCTGTCATGCCTACCTCTTTTCTAATAGGACGACCGGTTAGTGCAGAAATCAATGCTGTAGCAATGGTTATTCCAGCTGAAGGTCCGTCCTTTGGAACTGCTCCCTCAGGAACATGAATATGAACATCTTGTTTTTCATGGAAATCCTTATCAATGTGCAGCTGCTCCGTTTTTGAACGAACTACACTAAAGGCAGTTTGTGCAGATTCTTTCATCACATCGCCAAGCTTACCTGTTAACACGAGCTTGCCTTTACCTGGAGATAGAGAGACTTCTATTTGAAGCGTATCCCCGCCAACCGTTGTATAAGCAAGTCCGGTTGCGACACCAATCTGATCCTCTACTTCAGCCATTCCATAATGGAAAATAGGTTTCCCTAAGAAATCAGCCATGTTTTTGTCACTGACAACTACACGCTTTTTCTCACCTGAAACAATAATTTTCGCCGTTTTTCGGCAAATAGCTGCCAGCTGACGCTCAAGACTTCTGACCCCTGCTTCTCGTGTATAATAGCGGATAATTTGCATCAAGCCTTCTTCGCGGACTTGAAGCTGTGATTTTTGCAGACCATGATTTTGCAGCTGACGAATCAGTAAGTGATCCTTAGCAATATGAAGTTTTTCAATTTCAGTATAACCTGCAATTGAAATAATCTCCATCCGATCACGCAGCGGCCCTGGGATTGACGCAAGATTATTTGCTGTTGCTAAAAACATAACCTTGGATAAATCATAAGACTCTTCAATATAATGATCGCTGAAATTATGGTTTTGTTCCGGGTCCAACACCTCTAGCATGGCAGCCGAAGGATCACCGCGGAAATCATTTGACATTTTATCGATTTCATCAAGTAAGAAAACAGGGTTAACGGTACCCGCTTTTTTCATTCCTTGAATAATTCGTCCAGGCATCGCCCCGACGTAGGTCCTGCGATGGCCGCGAATCTCAGATTCATCACGAACGCCGCCTAATGATACACGTACGAATTGACGATTCATTGAAGTGGCAATTGATTTAGCCAAGCTTGTTTTCCCTACACCTGGAGGACCGACTAAACAAAGGATTGGTCCTTTTAATGATCGAGTTAACTGTTGAACAGCTAAGTACTCCAAGACCCGTTCTTTTACCTTTTCCAGACCATGATGATCTCGATTAAGGATTTTCTCAGCCTTATGAATGTTTAAGTCATCCTTTGTCGCTTTCGACCAAGGAATCGTAATCAGCCACTCAATGTAATTGCGAATCACGGAACTCTCAGCAGATGAGGAGGGAACCTTTTCGTAACGGTCTACTTCCTTTAAAGCGGTTTCCTTGACGTGTTCCGGCATACCAGCAGCTTCGATTTTCTCAGTAAGGACCGCAATTTCACCGGTCTTCCCTTCTTTATCTCCAAGCTCTTTCTGAATGGCCTTCATTTGTTCACGTAAGTAATATTCTTTTTGAGTTCGTTCCATGGAACGTTTGACTCGCTGACCAATTTTCTTCTCAAGCTGAAGGACTTCTTTTTCATTATTGATGATTTCTATAACTTTGCTTAAACGTTCCCGTACATCAATAATCTCAAGAATTTCTTGCTTTTCCTTCTGCTTTAATGGAAGGTGAGAAGCAATGATATCCGCAAGACGGCCAGGCTCCTCAATATCCGAAGTCGATGAAAACGTTTCAGCTGTAATTTTCTTGGACAGTTTAATGTATTGTCCAAAGTATTCAAGGAGCGTACGCATCAAAGCCTGATGCTCTATTTCTTTCTCTTGGTTATCTTCAAATACATCCAGCTTAACGGAAAAATACGTTTCATTATCATAGAACGTTGTCACTTCCGCACGATTAAGTCCTTCTACTAAGACGCGAATTGTCCCGTTCGGAAGCTTAAGCATTTGTTTAACCTTCGTTAACGTTCCCATATTATATAAGTCTTCTTCTCCCGGCTCATTAATGGACTCGTCCTTTTGAGTGGTCAAGAAGATTAAATGATCATCTAACATAGCTTTTTCAAGCGCTTGAACAGATTTATCGCGTCCAACGTCTAAATGCAACACCATCGTTGGATAGACAAGTAATCCTCTAAGCGGTAGGAGGGGAACGATGATTTCTTTGTCAGCCATAATACCTGGCACCTCACTTTATATTTCCAATACACTTCCTAAGTCGTTTTTGGCAGAAACACCGATGAGAGCACCCCATTTTACTGCCTTCAACCTTGGTTTTCCGGTGTATAATACAGGTCTAACATCGATCATATTCTGCAAAATAATTTACTTTCCAACTTGTCAGCCTTCTAACAATTCTAACTTATTTAGCTGGCAGTGTCTATTCGTACACGTTCTTAAGGCGATATTATAAGACACTTCCGGCATTTTCTTTTTTTATTATCTCCAAAAAGGTAAAAAAACGCACGCAATAACTTCTCTTATCAAGAACATAAAAAAATCCCAGTGTTGATGTTCCACTGGGAATTTGGTTACACACTTTCTTTTTTCGTCAAATCGATTTCGACATTTATTTGTTTAGTGATAAGGTCTTTCTTTAACGCAAACTCAAATACCTCTTTAATCATTTTCACAGGAATAATCTCGATGTCTTTAATTTCCTTTAGCAGCGGCTGCATATTATCAAAGGGAATAATCACACGTTTAGCCCCAGCCAGCTTGGCCGCTTTAATTTTCGGAATCACTCCACCTATCGGTTTAACCGTGCCGTGGATTCCAATTTCACCCGTCATGGCAACCAGATGATCGACAGGAAATTGATAAATAGCCGAATATATCCCCGTTGCCATCGCAATGCCGGCAGAAGGACCATCCACGGGACTTCCACCTGGAAAATTAACATGAATATCAAACTGATCGGCCGGTACTCCCATAGAACGCAGTACGGTAATAACATTTTCTATGGAACCCTTTGCCATACTCTTACGACGGATGGATTTACCATTGCCCCCTATCCGTTCTTCTTCTGCAATTCCCGTAATATTGATACTCCCTTTATCAAGGGCAGGAATTACATTTACTTCGATTTCCAGAAGAGCACCGCTGTTAGGACCATAGACAGCCAGTCCATTCACCAGACCTATTTTGGATTCATCTGCAATTTTTCTATCCATTCTTGGTGTCAATTGACTACTGTGGGCAATCCACTCAATATCGTTTTCCTTAATATACGTACGATCTTCCGTTATCGCAATACCAGTCAAGGTTTGAACGATATTGACAGCTTCTCTCCCGTTTCTTGCATACTCAGCGATTGCTTCCAACCCTTTATCAGATATCTCCATGTTAACTTTTTCAGCAGCTTTCTTTGAAATCGAGCTGATTTCACTTCTCTCTAATTCTCTGAAGAAGACTTCCATACATCTAGAACGAATCGCAGGCGGTATTTCATTTGGTGTTCTAGTCGTCGCCCCAATTAACCGGAAATCGGCCGGAAGACCATTTTTAAAAATATCATGGATATGAGTTGGGATGGTTAGATTTTCTTCTTGGTAATAGGCACTTTCAAGAAACACCTTTCTATCTTCTAAAACCTTTAACAGTTTATTCATTTGAATCGGGTGCAATTCGCCAATTTCATCTATGAACAACACGCCCCCATGAGCGTTCGTCACAGCACCCTGTTTTGGCTGAGGAATACCCGCTTGCCCCATTGCCCCTGCCCCTTGATAAATCGGATCATGAACGGAACCAATCAATGGATCAGCTATCCCCCGTTCATCAAATCGTGCCGTTGTGGCATCAAGTTCAACAAACACGGCTGATTGACGAAAAGGTGATTTCATATTTTGCTTTGCTTCCTCTAAAACTAGTCGTGCCGCTGCCGTTTTACCGACACCAGGCGGGCCGTAAATGATGACGTGCTGCGGATTTGGTCCGCACAAAGCAGCCTTTAACGACTTAATCCCATCCTCCTGGCCGACAATATCATCAAACGTAACCGGCCGCACTCTCTCAGACAATGGTTCCGTTAAAGAAATCGAACGCATCTTTCTCAGCTGTTCAATTTCCTTTCGAGAATCGCGGTCAATTGAAACCTTTTGTGTTCGCTGACCCTTAAGAAGATTTAAAAAGTAAACACCAATAATTACGCCAAAAAACAACTGGATAAATAATGCTAGCCCTGTCCAATTCATCTCTTTCCCTCCTGCAGATACCACCATTGTAAGGCTAGTATTTCCCCACTTTGACGAAATAACCGCAAACTTTAGAGATTAGAGAAGGTTCTAATTTACAATAATGTTGAACTGGGGAGTATCCGTATACTTTGCAAACAAAAAAAGCCCTGCTCGAGGCAGGGCTTTTTGGAGATATTAAGCTGATGTTTTCTTGCCT
>NZ_JAZVJO010000061.1:0-4743 GCF_059453735.1 Peribacillus sp.
ATGGCAACAGGCAAGGTTAAGTGGTTTAACGCAGAAAAAGGCTTTGGTTTTATCGAACGCGAAAACGGAGACGATGTATTTGTACATTTCTCAGCTATTCAAGGCGAAGGATTCAAAACACTTGAAGAAGGTCAAGACGTGACTTTTGAAGTGGAACAAGGACAACGCGGACCACAAGCTTCTAACGTTCAAAAAGCTTAATTATATGCAAGAAAAAAGCAGGCTCTTCTAAAGAAGAGCCTGCTTTTTGGTTTGGAGACAAAAGAGGCTTGGAAAGAATGATCAAATGCAGAAAAATAGTGCTGAGACGGGATTAATGCCTGCCCAGACGGGAATAACAGCTGAGAAGGTTAGGAAATAGCGAATATACCCCCCTATAATTTTAACCCCAAATATAGCGAAACATTCAAACCCTGCAAGGATTCATTATTATATTCTTAGTTGTCCTAATCAAGGTATAGGAAGGGATGTTTCAGCATAAACTAGATTCATATCATAGTTGTGTAAAGGAGAAGTGTTTATGAATTCAAAGGTTGATGAATTTTATCGAATTACCAAAGCTATATCTTCTTCCTATGAAAGCATCAGGGGAAATAGCGATAATGAAATCGGGATGAATGGATTGAAAGAGGCGGAACAAAATCTGTATCAGGCACTTGCTTTCCATCTGCAAGGAACCTCTTCTTATCGGCAGGAATAGACGTAAAGAGTTAGTGTAATGAAAAGGCATCTTTAGCCCCTTTCATTATGCTTTTTTATTTGTAAGAAAAATCAAATGATGAATTACTCGCTGTTGGAAACTCTCCCTTGACTCTGCATATAAAATAGGGGATAATGTAATTTTGCATTGAAACGGTTTTATTTAATGATAGATAAGGGGAGAAAACGATGCTTCAAACGCTGCCTTTTCCAGTTACCAAGGAAGATTCTTTTTACGATAAGCTTTCAGAATGGATAGGAGATGTTTTTTATGACATTCTTCCAGAAAAAGGTTTTGAGCTCCGCGATGAACAAATTTTTATGGCCTTTCAGCTTGAAAAAGCATTTAAAGATAAAGAGGTAATGTTTGCTGAAGCAGGTGTAGGCACCGGGAAAACCCTGGTTTATTTGCTCTACGCGCTGTGCTACGCTCGATATACGAATAAGCCCGCTATTATCTCCTGTGCGGATGAAACATTGATTGAACAGCTTGTTAAAGAAGAAGGCGACATTCAAAAGATCAAAGAAATACTGGGAATTGACATCGATGTAAGACTTGCGAAATACCATGATCAGTATCTTTGTTTAAAAAAATTAGAGACCGCCGTTACAAATGAAGATTCTGAAGGAATCGACCGTGTACATGATGAATTACCAAAATTCGTTTACGGAAACGGTTCAATGGCCTCTTATAGCCCTTATGGGGAACGAAAAGAATATGCATACTTAAATGACGAGGATTGGTCAAAAGTCGGCTGGGATCAGCTGCAGAACTGTTTTACCTGTGATAAACGACACCGCTGTGGTCAAACGTTGTCACGTGACCATTATCGGAAGTCAACGGATTTGATTATCTGCTCACATGATTTCTTTATGGAACATGTGTGGACAAAGGAAAAACGCAAACGCGAAGGACAGCTTCCATTATTGCCGGAACATAGTTGTGTGGTGTTTGATGAAGGACATCTACTAGAAATTTCAGCACAAAAAGCATTAACATATAAAGTGAGTGAAACTGCGCTTGCGAATGTTCTTGAATTATTAATGGCTAATCAAGTTCGTGAGGAAACACTTTACATCATTGAAGACTTAATCGATATCAATGAGGAATTCTTTACTTTGCTTGATGTCCTCTCGATTCCAGTCGAAGGATCAAATCGTTACGAAATTCCTGAATCAGATGACATCATCTCTTTAGCAGGCAAACTCCATAAGAAGGTGGAAGAGCTTGAAGAGAATCTTGTCTTTGAGGCAGAGCTTTATACGATTAATGATTATGACTTAAAGGTTACCGAAGAATATTTAGAACAGCTTGGCTATTCATTATCGTTATTCTTGAAGAACCGCCAGGCTGTAACCTGGTTTGAAGAAAATCAGGACACAAAAACGCTGGTTATCATGCCAAGGCTTGTTCAAGATATTCTTGGAGAAGAAGTGTTTTCAAAGAAAATGCCGTATATTTTCTCTTCCGCGACACTCTCTGATAATAAGTCATTTGACTATCTAGCTGAAAGCTTGGGTATCAAAGACTACAGCAGTTTTTCTGTATCATCTCCGTTTGAGTATGATGAGGTTATGGATCTTTCCATACCAGTATTCGAAACAGGAAACCAAATAGATAAATTAGATTACAGCATGAATAGTATTCGTGATAATGGAGGAAGAACACTCGTGCTTTTCCAATCAAAGGAAGAACTGCTTTGGTTTAAAAAGCATGCGAAGGCTACTGAGTTTCCATTCTATTACGAAGGAGACGAAGAAATTAGTGAACTGGTGAAAAAATTCCAAACGAATGAAGAATCAGTGCTTCTTTCTTATCATCTTTGGGAGGGGCTTGATATACCAGGTGACTCATTGAAAAATGTCATCATCTTCTCACTGCCGTTCCCTCCGCATGATCCAGTTTTCCAAGCAAAACGTCAAGCAGCTGATCAGCCATTTGAACAGGTTGATCTGCCGTATATGCTGCTTAGATTAAGACAAGGAATCGGCCGATTAATCCGTACAAGTGATGATACGGGTTCGATTCATATCCTGACAGATAAAGAGTTAACGGAAGCTACACTTTCAAAAATACTAGCTGTTTTACCAACTGCACCCTAAAACCGAGGATTTCCTCGGTTTTTTTCTTTTCATCTTCCTATCTAAAATCTGAAAAAATATGGTAAACTCCAAGAGTAAACCATAGGGGGGAAATAAATGGCTGAACAAATAAATGTAGAAGCAGCGTATCGAGAGTATGTGAAGAAAATTGCCGCGTATAACGAAGCATTAGCGGTCATTTTTTGGGATTTACGGACAGGAGCGCCATCAAAAGGAGTCGGACAGCGTTCTGAGGTTATTGGTGTTTTAGCAGCAGAGGTCTTCCAGATGTCGACTAGTGAAAAAATGGGCATGTTTATTACCTCGTTGTCTTCAACGGACGGACTCTCTGAGATGACGAAGAGTATGATTGAAAAGAGTAAGGAAGAATACGATCGTAACAAGAAAATCCCGGCACATGAATACAAGGAATTTGTAATCTTACAATCTAAATCTGAAAGTGCTTGGATGAAAGCTCGAGAAAAGAACGATTTTTCTATTTATGAACCATATTTAGAAAAAATGGTTTCGTATACGCGGAAATTTGTTGACTATTGGGGATATAAAGGTCATCCTTACAACACCCTATTGGATAAATATGAACCAGACATGACAGTCGAGATTTTGGATAGAGTGTTTGGAGAGCTTCGTGAACGGATTGTCCCGTTAGTACAAAGAATTGCTCAGAGTAAACATAAGCCTGATACATCATTCTTGTATACTCATTTCTCAAAAGAAGCCCAGGAAGCGTACAGTCTTAATATTCTTCAGCAGCTTGGCTATGATTTCGAGGCGGGACGTTTGGATGAGACAGTTCACCCGTTTGCAACAGGAATTAATCGAGGAGATGTCCGAATTACTACACGTTATGATGAAAATGATTTTCGCGGGGCTGTATTTGGCAGCATTCACGAATGCGGACATGCCATTTATGAGCAAAACATATCGGAGGAATTAACCGGGACATTGCTTGATACAGGAACATCGATGGGAATTCATGAATCACAGTCACTGTTTTTTGAAAACTTTATCGGTCGTAATATTCATTTCTGGGAAAAACAATTTCCAGTACTTAAAGAATATGCATCTGAACAATTTGCTGATGTCTCATTAGAAGACTTCTACAGGGGGATTAATGAATCTAAACCGTCGTTTATCCGGGTGGATGCTGATGAGCTGACCTATTCCTTACATATCATGGTTCGCTATGAATTAGAGAAAGAGTTGTTCAGTGGAACGTTAGAAGTGAAAGACCTCCCGGAGGCTTGGAATAAGAAATATCAGGAATACCTAGGCATTACGCCGAGAAATGATGCAGAAGGAATCCTTCAGGATATCCACTGGGCGGATGGCAGCTTCGGCTATTTCCCATCCTATGCACTAGGTTATATGTATGCAGCACAGATCAAGCATGCGATGAAAGAAGAGCTGCCAAACTTTGATGAATATTTACAAAAAGGTGATATTACACCGATTAGAACTTGGCTTAATACACATATTCATCAATACGGCAGTACAAAAAAACCGCTTGAAATTCTTCAAGCTACAACTGGTGAGGGGTTAAATGCAGCTTATCTGATCAGCTACCTTGAAGAGAAATACAGTCGAATTTATCAACTTGATTAAAAGTGAGCAGCGGGTATAGTGCCTGCTGTTTTTTGAATTCAATGATAGCAGAACGCAAAAAAGTGCTTAAACGGAAAGTTTAAGCACTTTTTTCAATACTAATTACCAAAATTTATAACCTTTTGAGCCCGGTGGTGCATTTTGTATCATATCAATAAATGGAATGGTGTAAGCGAATAGGATAAGAACGATGGTCAAACCGATCCAAAGCTTCCAGTTCTCAAATACCATTGGTGTCTTTTCTGCCTCTTCAGCCATTTCGCCAATAGGGAATTCTTGCTCACCTTTTGGTGCAAAGAATGCTAGATTAATAAAGATGACAAGAACAAGAATAAT
>NZ_JAZVJO010000062.1:0-6072 GCF_059453735.1 Peribacillus sp.
CCGCTTGGCCTTCCGACTTGGTGGACCCCCTGAGTTATTCACTAGAATCTCAAATCCACCAAACTCATCTGCTGTTTGTTTGACCAAAGCTTTCACCTCATCCGGCTTTGTAATATCCGTTGTTTTAAATGAGACTCTCCCTCCTAAACCTGTTAATTCCTTTTGAACTGCTGCGAGTTTCTCTTCATTTCTGCTCGCCAGCATAACATCTGCACCTTCCTTAAGCAATTCAGCAGCAATTGCTTTTCCAAGACCTTGACTTGAAGCAATAACAAGCGCACGTTTATTACGTAAACCTAAATCCATTGTTCTTCCTCCCTTTTACCGTATGATTACATTAGTATAGCTTAACTCCATTAAATATTAAGCGAAAAATCAGATAATATTAAACGCGCTTTTCTAAAAATGGATTTTTTGTGACTATTTGTATTTTATATTACTATCTTGTGTAAAACGATGTATGTTAGAGACAAAGAGTGTTTAAGAAAGGGTGAAGAAAATGTTTCTATATTATTTACTAGGCATATGTATGTTTGGATTTATTGGACTTTTTACCCGTGAACTTTTCAAGAAAAATTAAGGCATGTTTTCATACCTCAAAAAAAACCGGCTTATCATTACTTAGCCGGTTAAAAAGGGGGAAAATGAGAATGTCAGCTGCTTTTACCATACTAAACAACTGTGCTTGCTTTATTAATACCCGCCGTTACATACTCTAAACATTTTGTTTAAAATAAATAAAAAACCCAATCAACGTTAGTTAATTGGGTTTTAACTTTAATTAAATTTAGCAACTGCCTCTTCAACAGCAGCTTTAACAGCATCATTAGTATCCATAGTTAATACAGATACAGCTAATGATTCCATCTCTGATTGTGACAATTTAGTAATCAGTGAGCGAGCCTTTAGAATGGATGTTGCACTCATTGAGAACTCATCAAGTCCAAGACCTAATAACAATGGGATTGCAACTTCATCCCCAGCCATCTCACCGCACATACCTGCCCATTTTCCTTCTTTATGAGCTGCATCAACAACCATCTTGACCAAACGTAAAATAGCTGGATTGTATGGTTGATAAAGGTATGAAACCTGCTCGTTCATTCTATCCGCTGCCATTGTATATTGGATCAAGTCATTCGTACCGATACTAAAGAAATCTACTTCTTTAGCAAAAGTATCAGCCATTACAGCTGTTGAAGGAATTTCGACCATGATGCCAACTTCGATATGATCTGAAACAGACACACCATTTTTTAGAAGCTCTTGCTTTTCTTCTTCAAGAATAGCTTTAGCCTGACGGAACTCACCAAGTGTGGCAATCATAGGGAACATAATCTTTAAGTTTCCAAACGAGCTTGCTCTAAGAAGAGCACGAAGCTGTGTACGGAATATTTCCTGTTCTTCAAGGCATAACCGAATTGCACGGTGACCAAGGAAAGGATTCATTTCTTTCGGTAAGTTCAGGTAAGGAAGTTCCTTATCTCCACCGATATCAAGTGTACGTACAACAACTGGTTTTCCTGAAAGACCTTCTAACACAGCTTTATACGCTTCGTATTGTTCATCTTCAGTTGGAAGCTGATCTCGACCCATATACAAGAATTCAGTACGATAAAGGCCTACACCTTCACCGCCATTTTGAATAACACCTGTTATATCTTTAGGTGTTCCGATATTAGCAACCAATTCAACTTGTTTACCGTCAGCAGAAATAGTTGGCTCATTTACAAGTTTAGCCCATTCAGCTTTTTGTGCTTCATACGCTGTATACTCATCTTCATAGCGCTTTACTAATTCTGGAGTAGGATTAATATGAACAACCCCTGTTAATCCATCAACAATGACTAAATCACCGTTCTGAATTTCCGCTGTTGCTGCTTTCGTTCCAACCACTGCAGGAATTTCCATAGAACGAGCCATAATTGCCGAGTGAGAAGTTCTTCCACCTACATCAGTAGTAAAACCTTTAACAAATTGACGATTTAGCTGTGCTGTATCCGAAGGAGTTAAATCTTCTGCAATGACGATTACTTCTTCTGCAATCATGCTAGGATTAGGGATTTGAACGCCTAATAAGTGTCCAAGGACACGCTTAGTAACGTCACGAATATCAGCTGCGCGCTCCCGCATATATTCATTATCCATTTGTTCAAACATCGTAACAAACATATCTGCTGTTTCTTTAAGAGCGAATTCAGCATTTATGCTTTCAGACTTAATTCTATCTTCAACGGGAGTCAAGAGTTCTGGGTCAGATAAAACAAGCAAATGCGCTTCAAAAATAGCTGCTTTATCGGCACCCAAATCTATTTCTGCTTTATCTCGGATGCTTTCAAGTTCTTGTTTTGACGTTTCAATGGCTGCTCTGAACCGTACTTGCTCATCAGCTGGAACTTCTATTGTCCGTTTTGATGTGCTTAGTTCTGGTTCAATCAAGCGATACGCTTTAGCAATTGCAATACCATTTGAAGCGGCAATCCCATTTAATAATGATGACATTACTCAGCTAATCCTTCTTTATTCAATGTATCAGCCAGCGTACGAAGCGCATCCTGCTCGTCACTACCTTCAGCAGTAATCGTAATATCAGCATCTTTACCAATTCCAAGAGACATTACGCCCATAATAGATTTAAGGTTAACTTTTTTACCATTAAACTCAAGATTAATATCTGAATCAAATTTACCCGCAGCTTGTACAAGTAGTGTTGCTGGACGAGCATGAATTCCTGTTTCAGCGATTACTTTAAATGATTTTTCGACCATGTTGATCATTCTCCTTCATATAAGTTAATTGGGTCTTTCTTATCAAAGTCAACTATTTAAAAATCACTTAGATTTCCATATGAAGGAACACATTGGAAATGAAAGCATTTACAGTTGACTTGTGGCACTAAATTACTACTAACCCCTCTACAGAATAGCATTCCTTGAGTAATCCTACAATTTTTATCTCTTAAAAAAGCGTGTAAATTTAATTTGTCTTTTTATATTGAATTTTATTACAACTTTACATGATTATACGAAATTCTTAGAGCGGCTGAATTCTGCTTATCACACATCCAACTGTGCATGTTTGGTAAAGAATGCACGGTATCCGAGGATAATAAACAGAACAACCGTTAATGATACACTGCCAAGAATACCAAGCAAAATGGCAATTAGGTATTCAATCGCTACTAATGGGCTGATTCCAGCTAGCATTTGCCCTGTCATCATGCCAGGCAGGAAAATAATGCCCTTCCCTAACATATTGTTGAGTGTAGGCAATACTGCAGAATCAAATGCTTTATCAACAAATATCTTACTTGCTTTGGCAGGTGCCGCACCGAGCATTAATGCTCCTTCCACCTTATCACGATGTCCTTTTAAGTTATCGAGACTTTTTAGAGCTAACGTTATACCTGTCATCGCATTTCCGACAATCATTCCGGCTATCGGGATAAAGTAACGTGGTTCATACCATGGCTTAAAGCGAATGACGATACTGGTAAAATACAACAATGCAAAGAGTGGACCGCATAGCATCGAAAGAGCGATTACTCCTTTTATCTTATTGCTAAGCGGAAAACCAGTACTCTTAAAAATAGTATAAATAGACAATAGCGACATTGCAGCTAAGAATAAAGTCGTGAGCAGGGGATTCGGGTTAGCAAGTAGATATGTCAATATATACCCTGCAAGAACAAGTTGGCTCGTCATACGGAATGTTGCGATATTGATTTGTTTTTCCCGAGCAATCCCTCTCCACCTAACAATAATCAATAAGACAAAGACAAAAAAAAAGCAGCCATCAATCGCCAAAACTCTATATCTATTATTTCTTGTCTTTCCATATTAATCCCTTCACGGAGCAACTTTTTTATAAGATTATTTGATGTTCAGAATAAACGTCCGCCAGTATTTTCGAGTGAGAAATCATGAATGATGACCCTTCTGTTTTTTGTACAACCTGAAAAAACCGAACCACTTGCACCCACTAAAGTCGGAATAACCCCTTCATTTATTTTCATATGCTGAATGTTTACAATATCGGAATACACTACCTTTTCGAACAAAAACACAATCTACATCTCCTTCCCATACTTTTTAGTATAATTCAATTCATAAATTGAAAAAACCGTAGGATTTAGCAAGAATTAAATCCATATGTAGTGTGTTATATTACAATAGATAACGATTAATAAAATGTGGAGGAATACTTATGAAATACAATCGTGACGAACCATTCCGATTTACATTCACCCCCCCTATATCAGGATTTTTCAGTATTACACGCTTAAGAGGGGTAAATGGGCTAAGTCGGAAAGGCCAGATGGAACTGCTTGACATTAGTCCTCGCGGCGTTAAATTTCAATCCATCCTTGATATACCCAAATCAATCGAAATGGAGCTAGTCCTTACGTTCTCTATAAATGAAGAAAAATTTATGCGTTCCGGGAATATCGTTTGGAAACAGGAATGGTCTAAAAACCATACATATGGGTTTATCTTTCATGACGATCTAATCGTTAACAAACGAATCATTGAAGAATTAAAAAAATATAATAAAAGTAAAATAGTCTAACTCCCTCAACATGCATGTATGCACTGGCGGAGTTTTTTATATGGACACTTTCATGCATTATATCAACTCTTGTCGAACGAAATATCCCGATTCAAACCTTATTTGTCCGAAATCTTGGTTTTCCCTCCACAAACCTTTAAATTTCCTAAAAAAAACTGGCCGTAGTGGTGTTATCTTAGTTGTAATCACTGGATTGCTCTTTGGCTATTTCATCTATTCTTTTGTACCTTTACTACACCGGGAATAAATGAAATATGCATATTTCAGAAGGTGTACAATATGGAGGAATTTTCTGCTATAGCTGAGCAATATACGCCCATGATTAACCGTATTATTCGTTCTTTAATGATTTATAAAAATCAAGATGACTATTTTCAAATTGGTTTAATAGCACTTTGGGATGCTTACTCCCTCTATAATCCAGAAAAAGGTAGTTTCCTTTCAATTGCCTACAGCATGGTCAAAGGTCGCATTCTACATGGACTGAGGGATGAAACAAAAACAAACTTACTCGTATCTCCCTTTGAACCAGGATCAGGACAAATTGAAAATACATTAATTACGGAGGATACTCCCTTACAGTATGAATATCTTCTTGCTTATTGTGAAGGGTTAACGGAATCACAAAAAAACTGGGTGCTTTTGACCTTTGATGCACAGTTGTCCATTTCAGAAATCGCTGATCGACAAAATGTGACGATCGCGGCAGTCAAATCCTGGAGGAGGTCAACACTAAAAAAATTGCGGACCTCTTTAAATAGTCTTTAAAGCTGGAGCTTTCCCAGATACGATTCCAACTGATGTGCTGTGATGGTCTTTTTGTGCGCTAAAGGTCATTCAGAAGATAAAAAGGCCGTCGAGTATCTCGACAGCCTGGGCAGCCATTTTGTAATGGCTGCTTCTATTAACTTCTTGCCGTATCTGTATACTGATAGATAATATCAGCATTGTGTTCGGCAATTCCTCTAAAATGTTTGAAATCCGGTCGTTTAATTAATAATTGTCGAAAATCCATAAACTGTTCTTTACTCACCTTATATTCGGAGATTTCTTTATTTGCAAGTTGATCCAGTATTCGTTCTATTTCTTTGGTTTCCATCAAAGATCCTCCTTTTGATGCGTAGATCCTTATCCAACACTTTTACTATTTTAAGTCATCCTTGAAAGACAAGCAATCCTGCTTATGTCTAAAAAACACTATTATGCAAAGTAATTAAGGTAAAAATTACAAGATTATCAATTAAATTCTTTACGTATAGATAAAAATAGTGCAAACTGTATTATAAATTATTTAGTTTCTAGGCTGTATTCAAACGTAAGCTGACTAATCGAATCATTGTCTAGAGTATGTCTTCAAATGATGAGGTGCTTTTGATCTCATTATCGATAACTTAGAAAATGGAAAAGTAAAGGGTGGTCGAGATGAAAAAGGCTGAAGTGGGAAATATTATTGAATTTCGCGAAGGATTACAAGGTATTGTCGAAAAAGTTAACGAAAATTCG
>NZ_JAZVJO010000063.1:0-8370 GCF_059453735.1 Peribacillus sp.
TACCAATCAACAAGGTGTTGATTGTCATTCGAATTGTGAAGGGTGATTGTTGTGAAAAAATCTTATATTGTTATGCTTGTATCGCTTATTATTGCTGTCGGAATGATGGCTTGGGCGTTTATAGTAAATGAAGATGTGAAAGTGTATTTACCGATTTTCTTTGCCGTTGGTTTGGGATTAGCTCTTTTGCGTGTGTTTGTAAACAGCTCGATTAAAAAAATGAAAGGGAAGAGCTGGCTGACTAAGGTGGTATTCTTTGCTGTTCTCCTTGGTTTTGGCTTGCCTTTTCAATCATGGTTTAGAAATAAAGTATTGTTTAGCATGGATTCCGAGTATTTAATTCCAAGCATTATTATTATGGTGTTAGGTGTTCTGTTTATGACACCCTTCTTCAGTTATCTTATGAATAGACTAAAAAAGAAGAGCGCTGTATCCAGCAGTTAGTCTGTTGATTGTTGGTTCTGTTCTTTCACCTTTTCTATATTGGTGTCACTATATATGGCCGTTCCATGTCCGCCAGTGGTTCTGGCTAGTAATTCTTGTACTTCTTTGTATGACATGCCTGAACGTTCGTTTTGTCTTTTTACCGCATCAATATTAGTACCAGCGACTGTGAAGGTATCTTCGGTTTGTTTGTCATTTTCTCTCATGTTGTCACTCCTTTTTTATTCTGTTTTATTATTTCTTATTTGTGTAAAACTACTTCTAGCAATTATTACCTTGCAGAAGGGAGCTGAGTCATCAGTTTCCTTTTTTTAAATTTTCTGAAAAAAATGTTGCTAATTGGTAAATATTTGATTATTATAAAGGTAACTACCATACTAGTATGGTATTTCTACCTGTTATAAAAATTTTTTACCTTTAATGTAAGCGCTTTATAAATGAAGGAGGGATTATTTTTGATTCAGAATCCGATTTTAAAAGGATTTAATTCGGATCCAAGTATTTGTCGAGTGGGGGAGGATTATTACATAGCTGTTTCAACATTTGAGTGGTTGCCGGGGGTACAGATTCATCATTCTAGGGATATGAAAAATTGGCATTTGGTGAGCAGGCCGCTGAATCGGGTTAGTCAGTTGAATATGCTGGGAAACCCTGATTCTGGAGGTGTGTGGGCGCCTTGTCTGAGTTATTCTGATGGACAATTTTGGTTGATTTATTCGGATATCAAGGTTGTTGATGGGAATACTTGGAAGGATGGACATAATTATTTAGTCACGTGTGATGAAATCGATGGAGAATGGAGCGAACCGATTTACCTAAACAGCTCTGGTTTTGATCCTTCACTGTTTCATAATGAAGACGGAAGAAAGTATTTAGTGAATATGGTTTGGGATCAAAGAGGATATAATCACCGTTTCTATGGAATTGTATTGCAAGAATACAGTCATGCGGAGAAGAAGTTGATTGGCAAGCCTGAAATCATTTTTAAAGGAACAAACTGGGGATTAACGGAAGCACCGCATCTGTACTTTATAAACGGCTATTATTATTTATTAACGGCCGAAGGTGGGACAAAATATGAGCATGCAGCCACAATCGCACGTTCAAAAAACTTGAATGGTCCCTATGAGGTACATCCAGAAAATCCACTCATTACAACGTGGACTGATCCTCAAAACCCATTACAAAAAGCTGGACATGCATCGATAGTGGAAACACAAAATGGCGAGTGGTACTTAGTCCACTTAACTGGACGGCCGATTAGAAAAGAGAAACCCATGTATGAAAGAGGGTATTGTCCGCTGGGAAGGGAAACAGCGATTCAAGCGCTCGAATGGCGGGATAACTGGCCATATGTAGTTGGTGGAAACACACCTTCATGGGAAGTAGAAAGTCCAGATCTTCTTGAAGAAAAATGGGAAAAAGACTTTGATACGAAAGATGATTTCAATTCAACTGTTTTAAATCACCATTTTCAAACACTGCGAATTCCATTCAATGAAGAAATCGGTTCGTTGACAGAACGACCTGGATATTTGCGCTTATACGGTAGAGAGTCATTGCACTCATTATTCACACAAGCTCATGTGGCTCGGCGTTGGCAAAGCTTTTACTTTGATGCTGAAACGAAGGTAGAGTTTAATCCAGAATCCTTTCAGCAAATGGCAGGATTAATCTGCTACTACAATACACACAACTGGGTCTACGCTCATGTTACCTGGAATGAAGAAAAAGGACGAATCCTTGATTTAATGGTATGTGATCGAGTTGTATCGAGTTTTCCGTTAGCAGGAAGAGAAATCCCATTACCGGACAATTTGGAAGCGCTTTATTTAAAAGTGGAAGTGCGAAAAGAGACCTTCCAGTTTATGTATTCATTGGATGGAAGGGAATGGACCAATCTTTCCGAACCATTTGAATCCTATAAACTCTCCGATGATTATATTACTCATGGTGGTTTTTTCACAGGAGCGTTTGTCGGTATGCACTGCCAAGATACGTCAGGAAGAAGACTTCATGCAGACTTTGACTATTTTAAATATGAGGAAATTGAATAACAGCTTCAACTAAAGAGAAGAGGAGGCAGAGGAGAACGTGGAGGCGATTAGACAAGAACCTGTAGTTGAGGCCAAGAAAAAAACCAAACCGGAAACGGCTAGAAAATTCAAACGAATAGTGAAAGATTGGCAGTTGTATTCGCTATTGATCTTGCCCATTATCTATTTGTTAATCTTTAAATATGGTCCAATGTTGGGAAATGTGATTGCATTTAGAAGATTTATGCCTGGAGGCAGTATTTTTGGAGAAGAATGGGTTGGGCTCCATTACTTTAAGATTTTCATTCAGGATCCGACCTTTTGGAAAGTGTTTACGAACACACTCACTTTAGGCGGGTTGACCTTGTTATTTTGTTTCCCTATGCCGATTATCTTCGCCTTATTATTAAATGAATTGAAATCGAAAAAATTCAAGAAATTTGTTCAGACCGCATCGTATCTTCCTCACTTTCTTTCGATTGTCATCATTGCGGGAATGATTCTACAGTTAACAGCATCCAACGGTACCATTAACTTCATTGTTGAGTTTTTCACAGGAGAACGCATTGGTTTTATGCAAAAAGCAGAGTGGTTCAGAACCATTTATATTACTTCTGAAATCTGGCAGGGACTCGGATGGGGAGCCATTTTATATTTAGCTGCCTTAACCACCATCGATGAGTCATTATATGAAGCGGCCAAAATTGACGGTGCAAATCGCTGGAAACAAACCATTCATATCACGATTCCAGGAATCTTACCGACGATTATTACCTTGCTTATTTTAAATATTGGCTCTTTTATGGCCATAGGTTTTGAAAAAATTCTCTTAATCTATAATCCTCTTAACTACGATAAATCAGATGTCATATCAACCTACTTATATCGTGTTGGACTTGAAGCAAATAATTTTAGCTATGCAACGGCCATCGGATTATTCGAATCCATCATTGGGTTGGTTCTCGTTTTATCAGCTAATACGCTTTCAAGAAAATTGACCGATAGAAGCTTGTGGTAAGGAGGAATATCGATGAAAGAATCCGTAGAATATAAAATTTTTAAAGTATTTAATGTAATTGTTTTACTCTTAATCATCTTTTGTACGCTTTATCCTTTTATTAATGTCATTGCTCAGTCGTTTAGTGATGAGACGAGTATTAATGCAGGGCAGGTTACCTTATATCCTCAAGGGTTCAATATTGATACGTATAAAACAGTCATCAGCGACAAGATGTTCTGGATTAATTATAAAAACACTGTTGTCTATACGATTGTTGGAACGACGATATCAATGATTTTAACGACGATGTTCGCTTATGCTTTGTCAAAAAGAAGGTTGAAAGGGCGTAGATTTTTAACTCTATTTGCCGTCTTTACCATGTTTTTTAATGGCGGATTAATTCCTAACTATGAATTGATTAATAGTTTGGGATTTGGCAATACCATGTGGGCCATTGTAATTCCTGGTGCAATTAGTATTTATAATATGCTGATCATGAAATCATTCTTTGAAAATGTTCCAGAGGAATTAGAGGAAGCAGCCTCCATTGATGGATTAGGGACCTATGGTATCCTGTGGAAAATCATTTTACCGCTTAGTAAGGCGGTTATGGCTACTATGATCCTCTTTTATGCAGTTTCTTACTGGAATTCATGGTTTAGTGCCTTCTTATACTTAGATCAAAAAGAATTATTCCCAGTCACTATTTATCTTAGAAATATGATTTCAGGTGCTACTGGAGGGCTTGGTGCAGGCGCAACATCAGCTGACAGCTTAACTCAGATATCAGCAAATATTAAATCCGTTACGATGGTATTGACCATTTTACCTATTTTGGTCGTATACCCATTTGTACAAAAGTATTTTGTATCGGGTGTCATGCTGGGATCTGTTAAGTAATAAAACAAATTGTAGTAAGGGGGAAAGAAAGTGAAAGTGAAAAAATGGTTCGGTGTGTTTAGTTTACTGATCGTATTTATGTTGGTAGCAGCTGGTTGTTCAGACGACAAGAAGTCTTCAAGTGAAGCCGGTGGAGAAACGAAAAAAGGGGCTATGAAGTCTTATGCAGTGGGTGATACATTCAAAGCAGAGGAGCCAATGGAACTGTCAATCATGTATTCTGATCAGCCTACCTATCCATATAAGAAGGATTGGTTGTTTTGGGATCAAGTAAAGGAAAAAACGAATGTTACCTTGAAACCTACTATTATTCCAATGAGTGATTATGGGCAAAAGAGAAGTTTGTTAATTAGTTCTGGGAAATCTCCATTAATTATTCCGAAAACATACCCAGGTGAAGAGGCACCGTTTGTATCTTCCGGAGCGATTCTTCCAGTTAGTGATTATATGGACAAAATGCCTCACTTTAAAGAGAAAGTGGAAAAGTGGAATATGGCAGAAGAATTAGATGCTCTTCGTCAGAAAGATGGGAAGTTCTATGTATTACCAGGTCTGCATGAGGAAGTTTGGCCGGATTATACCTTGCTGGTCAGAACAGATATTCTAGAAAAGAATAAACTTGAAACACCGACAACATGGGAAGAACTATATGTAGTCATGAAAAAATTAAAAGAAATCTATCCGGATGTTACACCATTTTCTGATCGGTTTCAGTTTAATAGTACCCTTAATATCGCAGCAACTGGTTTTGGCACAAAGGGCGGCTGGGGATTTGGATCCGGTTTAATTTATAACGAATCAGATGATAAATTCGAGTATGTTTCCACAAAAGATGAGTATAAAGAAATGCTGACGTATTTTAATAAATTAGTGTCAGAAGGCCTTCTCGATAAAGAAAGCTTTACGCAAGATGATGACCAAGCTGTGCAGAAATTTGTTTCAGGAAAATCATTTTTTATTAATGGTAATTCTCAGACTGTTGTGCTTCATCGCACCGACATGGACAAATTGATTGGTAAAGGGAAATACGCCGTATCTAAAATTACTGTTCCAGGAGGACCAGCAGGACAACTGATGTCTGGATCTCGTTTAGAGAATGGTGTCATGATTTCTTCTAAAGCAAAAGAGAGTGAGAACTTCGAGGCAATTCTCCAATTTATTGATTGGTTATATTACAGTGACGAAGGTCTAGAATTCTCTAAATGGGGCGTGGAAGGTACGACTTATACGAAAACAGATGGAGTAAGAAAATTAGCTGAAGATGTCAATTACAATGGATTAAATCCAGCAGGAACAAAGGATTTACGTATTGATTATGGATTCTCAGGCGGAGTGTTTGCCTACGGGGGAACAACCGATCTTCTTCATTCCATGATGGCGGAAGAAGAAATTAAATTCCAAGAAGACATGAAAAAGACAAAGACCGTTCTAAAGCCAGAACCACCTATTCCGTATTCAGTGGAAGATAAAGAACGGGTGACGCTGCTTAGTACACCATTAAAAGATTTCACCGACCAAAATACGCTTCAATTTATTATCGGTGATCGTGATTTAAGTGAATTCGATAAATATGTGGAAGAACTACATTCACAAGGCTTAGATCAGTATTTAGAACTAGCCAACAAAACGTATAAAGACAGCAAAAAGTAAATAATGAATCAAGCTGCCTTTTTGGCGGGGCAGCTTGATTTACATAACGTTTAAAAAGAGGTGAATACAGATGGAATCAAAACAAGAATTCGGTCAAGGCATATTGTTTACGTTTACAAATTATATCTATTGGCTGTTCCTTACCAATATCTATTTCATCTTAGCGAATAGTATCTTTCTCTTTTTCTTTATGACTTTGCAGCAATCATTTTCAAATATTATCTTATATTTTCTAGCGTTGATTCCAACGGGACCTGCCATTAGTGCTTTATATTATTCAATGGAAAAATTGATTAGAACGAAAGAGTTATCTCCAACGAAAGATTTTTTTGAAGGATATAAAAAGAATGTGAAAGATACCCTTTTCCTATGGATTCCGATTCTCAGCGTGTTCTTTATTTTACTCGTTGATTTTCAATATTTACAGGGATCGAATCAACTCCTTGCCAATATCATACTGCTTCTTATGGTCATTGGGGCCATGTTGACTATGAATATTCTCGCAATTAATATGCGATTTAAATTTAGAATACGAGATATCTATAAGCTTGCAGTCTATTATAGTTTTAATAAATTTAAAAATACGATTGGCGGTATGTTTATTCTCTTCCTAGTAGGTGCCCTTACCGTACTGACAACAAATTTTTTAATCATATTTATTTCCAGCATTGTTGCCTATCTGCTGATGTTTAATGCAAAAGAGATGTTAAATGATATTGAAAATAATTTTTTAAAAACAAGTATACCAACCCAGTCAGGGAGTGTATAAATGGACAAAATATTGTATGGCGGGGATTATAATCCCGAACAATGGCCGCGTGATATTTGGTCAGAAGATATGAATCTCTTTGAAGAAGCGCATATTGATACGGTAACGGTTGGGGTATTTACGTGGGCTCTTATTCAAAGCGGAGAGGATGTCTATGACTTTTCTATCATGGATGAAATCATGGAACGCCTTCATGCAGAAAAGAAAAAGGTATGTCTCGCAACGGGAACTGCGGCACATCCAGCCTGGATGGCAAAACAGTATCCCGAAGTGACGCGAGTAGATTTTGAGGGAAGAAAACATACTTTCGGCCAGCGTCATAATTCTTGTCCGAATAGTCCGGTTTATCAACAGTATTCTCAAGCTATGGCTAAAAAGATGGCGGAGCGATATGGCAAATTTGACAATATCATTGCCTGGCATATTAACAATGAATATGGTGGAATTTGTTATTGTGATCAATGCGCCAAGGCATTCCGCCAATGGCTGAAAGCGAAATATAAAACGATTGAAAAGCTTAACGAGGCTTGGTATACAACCTTTTGGTCCCATTATTTTTATGACTGGGATGAAATCGTCGTCCCGAATGCATTGAGTGAGCATTATGGACGAGAAAATGTCACAGCCTTTCAAGGAATCAGCTTGGATTATCTGCGATTTAACTCGGATAGCATGCTCGCCAATTTCCTTGGAGAAAAGAAACACTTGAAAGAAATAACGCCTGATCTACCCGTAACAACAAACATGATGGGTTTATATAAACACCTGGATTATTTTGAATGGGCAAAACATTTAGATATCATCTCATGGGATAATTATCCGCCGGATATGCAATCACAAGCTAGGATGGCATTAACTCATGATCTCATGAGAGGGTTGAAGCAAGGACAACCATTTTGGTTGATGGAACAAACACCAAGTACCACGGCTTGCAGAGACGTGAATCCAGTGAAGCGGCCGGGAGTCATGCGATTATGGAGTTATCAGGCAGTGGCTCATGGTTCGGATTCAGTTTTATTTTTCCAAATGCGACATTCAAAGGGAGCATCTGAAAAATATCATGGTGCCATTATCAATCATGGCGGGCGAAATGATACACGTGTGTTTAAAGAAGTAAAACAGTTAGGTCAAGAACTTACAGTACTAGGGGATTCATTTGTTGGTGCTAAAACCAAGGCTAAAGTTGCTTTGATATTTGATTGGGATAGCTGGTGGGCAGTGGAACTATCCGATGGTCCAACACGCCATCTTAGTTATCAGCAAACCATGATTCATTACTACCAAGCCCTATATAAGCACAATGTTTCAATTGATGTAATCAGAATTGAACAAGACTTAGATCAATATGATGTTATCCTTGCACCTTTATTACATATGATGAAGAATCAGCTTCATGAAAAAATTGAACGATTTGTGGAAAGAGGGGGCAGCTTTATTACGACGTATCTAAGCGGGATTGTCGATGAAAATGATCAGGCCATCTTAGAGGATAAGCCTGGTTTGTTAAAAAATCTTCTTGGCATCCGAATAGATGAAACGGATACGCTGGATCCAAAAATCACAAATGAAAT
>NZ_JAZVJO010000064.1:0-3564 GCF_059453735.1 Peribacillus sp.
TAGTACTGGCTTATCTGAAGGCACCCCAGTTCTCTCCGGGGGGGGCGATGCCCAAATGGCCTCAGTTGGCGTCGGCGCCATTATTCATGAACAAACCGTTATTTCTGGTGGTTCTTTTTGGCAGCAAGAAGTGAATATAAATAAACCGAGAGTTGATACTCTCGGCCGAATTCGGGTGAATTGCCACGCTGTCCCAAACCTTTGGCAAATAGAAACCATTGCATTTTCTCCCGGACTTGTGATTCGCTGGTTTCGGGATGCCTTTTGTACGGAAGAAAAAGCCGAAGCACTTAAATCAGGACGCGATCCATACGAAATATTAGAAGAAAAAGCACGCAACGTTCCAATCGGCTCGAATGGAATTATACCGATCTTCTCTAATATTATGAATTTCACCTCTTGGAGACATGCTTCACCTTCATTTATTAACCTGAGTCTAGATCCTCAAAAGTCAGGCAAAAAAGAATTATTTAAATCCCTCCAAGAAAATGCAGCCCTCGTCACTCTAGGAAACTTAAAACTAATTGAAGAAGAAACAGGGTTCTATCCAAAAGAAGTTATTTTTACCGGGGGTGCCTCTAAAGGCAAGCTGTGGAGCCAAACATTAGCTGATGTTTTAGGCGTTTCCGTTAAAGTACCGGTCGTCAAAGAAGCCGCTGCCCTTGGAACTGCCTTATATGCCGGAGTGGGAGTCCAACTCTATTCATCTATTTCAGAAGCAGTTAACACGGTTAAATGGGAACGGACTCACTTGCCGAATATGACAAACCATCGGCAATATCTTCACATCTATCAACAATGGCAGACTATTTATAATGAGCAATTACGATTGGCTGATAACGGTTTAACTAAGCATATGTGGAAAGCACCGGGGGTTTAACGTTGAGAGGAGGTGAATGAATGAAAAAAGTACATGAAGATGACTTTGATTATCGTTTTGGCGACAATGGACCGAAGTATCTATCAAAAGGTCCCAATATCGATATAGGAGTGGTGGTGCTAAAACCCGGACAGGATTTCCCTAATCACTACCACACAACTTGTGAGGAAGCTTTTTATATTTTAGAAGGTTCGATTGATTTTTATATAAATGATAAAAGGTATCCGGTGAAACCGGGAGATATGATTCAATGCAGTCCTGGAGATTCGCATTACCTGATTAATGAGTCTGCAGAACACTTCAAAGCACTGTTTATTAAGTCACCGCATATAGCCGAAAAAGATTCAATATTACTGGATAAGCCCGTGATAAAGGAGCTGAAAGAAGATGAGCTGGGGATTTGAAAATCGTATGAACAAGATTCTGCCGAATGGCCGTGCTGTGATGCTTGCCATTGATCATGGTTATTTTTTAGGACCCATAAGAGGGCTGGAAAAACCGGGTGAAACGGTAAAGAAGTTACTGCCCTATACAGATTCCTTATATGTAACCAGGGGAACTCTGTCAGCAAGTATTCCAGAAAACACGGAGAAGCCTATGGTTCTAAGGGTTTCAGGCGGTCCAACCGTGGTAGGTAAGGACTTAGCAAATGAAACGATTGTTACCTCTATTAAAGAAGCCATCCGTCATAATGTCGTTGGTGTCGGTGTTTCCGTCTTCATTGGTTCGAATTACGAAACTCAAACCATTACTAATCTAGCACATGTCGTTACCGATGCCCATCAATATGGCATACCTGTTTTAGGTATAACGGCTGTTGGTAAGGAACTTGATAAACGCGATGCCCGTTTCTTATCGTTAGCATCACGGGTAACGGCTGAAATGGGAGCAGACATCGTCAAGACCTATTATTGTGAAGATTTTGAGAAAGTAACCAGCACCTGTCCAGTTCCCATTGTGATTGCCGGCGGTCCTAAATTTGATACGATCCGCGAGGCGTTAGAAATCACCTATTTTGCACTGGCTCAAGGGGCAGCGGGAGTAGATATGGGGAGAAATATCTGGCAATCGGCACATCCGGAAGCCATGATTAAAGCAATTCACTCAATCGTTAAGAATAACTACTCGGTAAAAGAAGCGGTAGAATTATACGAAACTGCTGCCCATTCGAAAGCAGAATAACCCTTGCCTTAGGCTCTTTAATAAACGGAAAAAGCAGCCCTCCCAAAAGAGAAGCTGCTTGTAACGTTTATTTTTTTTCAAGCACATTAATAAATTCTCGTAAATAATCTGGAAGATCCGGCGGACGTCTGCTGGATACAAGGTTTCCATCGACAACTACGGCCTCATCATACCAAATTGCACCGGCGTTCTCCATGTCATCCTTTATCCCTGGTGTGCTGGTCACTTTTTTATCTTGAAGAATTTTAGCGGAAATAAGCACCCAACCAGCATGACAAATTTGTCCGATCACCTTATCATTTTCATCCATGCTTTGGATGAGGGAGATGACTTCAGGGAAACGACGGATTTTATCCGGTGCCCATCCGCCTGGCACAAGAATGGCATCATAGTCTTCCTCTTCAATATCTCCATAAGCGAAATCTGCTGCAGCTGGTACGCCATATTTTCCAATATAGGTCTCTTCAGCTTTCTCACCCGCAAGATGGACAATTGCCCCCTCTTCGCGTAAACGTAATATTGGGTACCATAGCTCTAGATCTTCAAAATCATGATGCACCAGACTAATGACTTTTTTTCCTGATAATCGCATATTCACTTCTCCTCCTAATTACACCAACTTTATCATAGTCTGTACCAGATACCGCAAAAAAAAGCACTTAACCCTATATATTATGAGTTTAGCGCTAGTTCCAATCTTCCCGAATACCATCATTCAGTTAATTAGAAGAATACTTTATTATGCCCTGTAAATAAATCGATTCTTTTAATTGCTTAAATTCTCTAATCTTTATTTTTCCTTCAGCTTCTAATTCATTAGCAAATGCCATCACTTCATCCCCATTTTGATAGTGGGATTTTTCGAGTTCTATCGTAAAAAAGTTACCGCGGGCAGAACTATGAAGTACTTTAAATAGATCTTCCTTAGTCATTTACTCAACTCCTTATCTCAACTTTTAATTCGACATTAGTTTATGAAACCCTTTAAATAAAGAGCATACACAACAGATATTTTATTTTTGAATGTCATAATGCTTCTCTATATATGCTTTTTCTTCTGCAGCAGACAAAATACCCGTTGCTTTGCCAATGGTCCCAGATTGTAAACTCCAAATATCATTATGGTGTTTATCTACTGAGCTAAATTCTTGGTTATTCCAACTTTCAAGAATAGTCAGGTATGTGTCTGCATGCTTGTACGTGTCTTCACCATCTTTGACCACTTCGAGTAATCGTTTTACTCGATCCTTCGTCAACGGGAGAAATCCCCACTTATCCTCAGCCTTTACTTTTTGATGGGACATAGAATGAATAGCATCTTGAATAGCAGTTTCTTTAATTCCGAGCGGAAATTCTTTATTGATATCTGGCTTATCTTTTTCAATTACTTCTATAAAGGTACCGCCTTTTGGTGCGGCAAGCTCCTTAACTGCTAAACTTGATTTTGACGCGTTTTTCGGTCCATCTACAGATGATAAATATAAATAAAGCCCCGCAAGAAT
>NZ_JAZVJO010000065.1:0-2973 GCF_059453735.1 Peribacillus sp.
CATCATGCCGGCACCTGTTTTTTCACGAAGTTCTTTTACTAACTGAGCTGAAATAGCCATCTTTAAAATCCTCCTCATTTATATGTAACTAAAATGTAATCATAAAATTAGACGTGAATAACGTCTGCCCATTATAGGCAGGTAATCATTAGCCAAAAAAAGGTGATAAAAGGCATTATCCTCTTATCACCTTTTTTTTGGTAGAAATGATTAAGCAGTAGTTGTTTCTGCTGCTGTTTCTTCACCTTGTTTAGCTTCTAAAATCGCATCAGCCATTTTACCAGTCAAAAGCTTAACTGCACGGATTGCATCATCATTCGCAGGAATGATTACATCAATTTCATCCGGATCACAGTTAGTATCAACAATACCAACAAGTGGAATGTTCAATTTATGCGCTTCTGCTACAGCAATACGCTCTTTACGAGGATCGACAACGAAAATAGCATCAGGAATGCCCTTCATATCTTTAATTCCGCCTAAGAATTTTTCAAGGCGTTCTAATTCTTTTTTAAGTTGAATAACTTCTTTTTTAGCAAGAACTTCAAACGTTCCGTTCTCTTCCATTTTTTCGATATCTTTAAGACGCTTAATACGCTTTTGAATTGTTTCAAAGTTTGTAAGCGTTCCGCCCAACCAACGTTGGTTAACATAGAACATACCAGAACGGATAGCTTCATCTTTAACAGATTCTTGAGCTTGCTTTTTAGTACCAACGAAAAGAACAGTTCCTCCGTTAGCAGCGATATCTTTAACGAAGTTATATGCTACATCAACCATCTTCACAGTTTTTTGAAGATCGATGATGTAAATGCCGTTACGCTCAGTGAAGATATATTTCTTCATTTTTGGGTTCCAGCGACGTGTTTGGTGACCGAAGTGTACTCCAGCTTCTAGCAGTTGTTTCATAGAAATTACTGACATTTAATTGTTCCTCCTAGTGGTTTTGTTTCTCCTCCGTGCCGATCATTTCTATACAGAAACTGTTTTAACAGCACCATCTGCATAAATCACGGAACGTGTGTATTAACACCAATTCATAATATAGCATAACTGTAATTTAGAAGCAAGTTATTTTTTTGCTTTTTCGTTGAATCTTAATAACAGTTCAATCTCTGTCTTCCCTTTTTTCAGGGTTCTTGCAATTTCTTCTATTGAATGACCTTTACTAGATAATTGGACAACTTCTTCAACAAGACTCAAAGGAGCTTGGGTATTGTTTTTGATTTCTTTATCCAAGGTCTCACGAAAGCTTTCCTCTTTTACTTTTGCAACATTCTCTGCACTCTTTCCCGAATACGGTGAAAGCTCCAGTTTATCTTGAACGGTTATTGGTAATTCCAGAGAATCTAGAGGTGTTGCAGTCCGGTAGGGATTTGGAGCAGGATAAGGTGAAGCAGCTGTTGATTCACTCTTTATTGAATCGGTTGCCCTCTCACCCTGTTCCTTACTTGCTTTTTTACTTATACGCTGGACATGCTGTATAAGTTCATTATTTTCTGCTTGCATCTCGATCAGGTGAGCAGAAAGAACATCTTCCATTTCAGATATAATGGATTGCTGCTGTTTTTCAAGTTTCGAAAAATTACCTTGTCTAACATACAAAACAATAACTGAGAAAATCGTAAGTATATTAATTAAAAAAAGAACAAATAAAATAAGTGCTGACATTAATATCCCTCTTTATCCGGAATAATCGATACTTTTCCCTTTATACGGGTGATCAGCATTAACCTCTTCCTGTGGAGCTTTTTTTCGTTTTTTGGAGGTATGAAGATAAGCGTCTTTGCTTGACTCCTTTTCGTGAAAGGCAGCTTCGCGCAAACCTTCCTGGCTAATCACAGTGGTTTGCTTTCTTTTTTCTTCCTTATGTACCTCCACTACCGCTTGATCATTAAGAATTTGGTTTTGTCTTTGCAACTGTTCTTGGATTTTCCCTGCATCTAAGGTTCTAGGCAGAGCTGTTTGCAATTCCAAAACTCTCAGGCTCATGACGACCAATCCTTATCTATGATTTACTTATTCATCATGATTTTTCATAATCGTTCGCAGCTTAAAAATGGACTTAGAATGAATCTGTGAAATTCTGGATGTTGATAGACCCATCACATGGCCAATTTCAGTTAATGTTAATTCTTCCTTATAAAACAATTGAAGTACGAGTTGTTCCTTTTCATTTAACGTTTCAATGATTTGAGCCAGTTCTTGATATAATTCCTTCTTTTCCAGCTGTTCGTCCGGAAGGATTGCTTTGATATCTTTGATATGATATCCATTTCCTTCTTTTTCTTCGTTTTCCTGCGGACTTTCATCCATAGAGAGAACATTGGCAAAAAAGTGTTCATTCATCGAACTATATACTTCTTCTTCAGAAATATCTAACGTTTCCGCAATTTCCTTAGGTGAAATGTTACGCATATGCTGCTGCTCTAGCTTTTCAACTACTGCTTCTATTTTCTTTGCTTTTTCTCTAGCACTGCGAGGAAGCCAGTCTTCTTTTCGCAGGCCATCGTAAATTGCTCCACGGATACGGAAGGATGCATACGTATCAAATTTTAAATCCCTGGAAGGGTCAAACCGCTCTAACGCATCAAATAAACCCATTAACCCTAAGCTTCTGATATCATCCCGACTAACGTTTTTTGGCAGGGTGACGGAAATCCTCTGAACGTGATAGGATACAAGAGGCATATACTTCCTCACCAAAATGTCACCTGCTTGGGAATCACGGCAGTCGATCCAATTTTTCCAATATAACTGCTCTTCTCCGGAAGTCAGTTGAGACATGGTATTCCTCCTAACACTAAAAAACTACTAGCTTTTATTGTTATCCAACAACTATTTCTAGTATAACAAAAAATAACCAATTCTTTATATATGCTTAATACCCTATATTTGGGTAAGTAAATCGTGAATTTATGAGAACTGCTTATATTCATTGGTATTGCTTTCATTTATTCACCAAATAGGCAA
>NZ_JAZVJO010000066.1:0-1758 GCF_059453735.1 Peribacillus sp.
ACATGGCTACGATCCGACTTACTATTGGAGATCCGGAGGCGGACTTACACTATCGGGTGGAGAAAGCCTATGCCAGCCTGATTTTGCATATGCGTTGTTAAAAACGGCAAAATCTAAGGGAATTAATACAGCGATGGAATCAATGGGATGTGCAAAATATGAGACCATAGAAAAAATATTATCGTATTTGGATACTTATTTGCTCGACATCAAGCATACGAATCCAAACAAACATAAAGAGTTTTGTGGCAGAGACAATATATTAATGCTTGATAATGCCAGAAAAATCGCTGAAAGCGGTTTGACCAGGTTGGTTATAAGAGTTCCTGTGATACCTACTTTTAATGATACGGTTGAGGAAATATCTGATATTGCAAAGTTTGCTGATAAGCTACCAGGAGTAAAAAAAATTCACTTATTGCCTTATCACAGACTCGGGCAGGATAAATACACAGGACTGGGCAGGCCATATTTGATGGGAGATATTCTTCCACCTGAGAATGAACATATGGAAATGCTTAAAAAGGCGGTGGAATCTGTATCGAAATTGAGCTGCCAGATAGGAGGTTAGTGTGGAGTACTTACATATGGAAGACGAAAAGTACCAACGCATCATACAAGAATATGTACCTGGCAGGCAGGTTACACTGGCGCATATAATTGCTAGCCCAGATGAAATTTTGTATAGAAAACTTGGGCTTGATCCTAAGCTTGATTATGCTAAAGCGGCAATTGGAGTTACTACAGTAATTCCCTCGGAAACAGCAATTATAATGGCGGATATTGCCATGAAAGCCAGTGGAATAGAAATTGGTTTTGTAGATAGATTTTCGGGTTCATTAATATACACCGGTACAGTTAGCGAAGTTGAAGCGGCAATGACCGCACAGCTTGAATACGTAAAGAACAAGTTAGGATATACAATTTGTGAGGTGACTAAGACTTGAGAAAACTCATTCTCATGGGACGAAGCCATGCAGGGAAAACAACCTTAACGCAAGCTCTTCGAGGGGAAGAAATTCATTATTACAAAACCCAGGATATACATAATTATGAGTCAGTAATTGATACACCAGGAGAATATGCTCAAAGTCATAGACTGGGAAAAGCCTTAGCACTTTATACGTATGAGGCGGATGTGGTTGGAATTTTAGTGGCGGCAAATGAGCCATATAGCTTATTTCCACCAGGGGTTAGTGCGCAAGCTAATCGAGAATGTATTGGGATTGTTACTAAAATTGATAAGGAAGATGCGAATATTCCATTAGCAGATAGATGGCTTGAAATTGCAGGAGTAACAAAGATATTTCACGTGAACTCACTCAAGGGAGAGGGTGTTGCGGAAATTATAGAGTATTTAAAAGATTAGTTAATCATTCAAGGAGGATTTATACAATGGTAAACGAGATGGAAATCAAAAAACAGATTTGTGACATCGGTAAAAGAATTTACAACCGTAACATGGTTGCAGCAAATGATGGAAACATTTCTGTAAAGCTTAATGATCATGAGTTCCTTTGCACTCCAACAGGTGTTTCAAAAGGATTTATGACACCAGAGTTTATTTGCAAAGTTGATGAGAAGGGAAATGTAATTCAGGCAAATAAAGGATTTAAGCCTTCTTCTGAAATTAAGATGCATATGAGAGTATACGAAAAGAGACCTGACGTTGGTTCTGTAGTACATGCGCATCCAATGTATGGTACGGCATTTGCAATTGCTGGAATTCCACTTACTCAGCCAATTATGCCAGAGGCT
>NZ_JAZVJO010000067.1:0-5759 GCF_059453735.1 Peribacillus sp.
CCAGGCAATAGTTGATCAGAGAAAAGAGCAACAAGTCCCTAATCTTAATAGGAATAATCAAAGACCTGAGAGATGAATAACTGATAGTGCAATAGGCAGGGGCGTGAAAACGCCCTTGTTTTATGCACATAATATTGAACAGGATGGTAGATATAGGTATAATTTTAAGCAGTTGCTACAAAGAAAAAATTTAAGTATTTCTGAATAGATTAACTTTCAGGATAATGAAATGACAAAAAAAGATGAATATTGTATACAGATTAGGAACAAAACAGGATATAGATGCCATTTGTTTGCTGATTCAGCAGGCTATAAATGAGATGGAAAGCCACGGTATATACCAGTGGGACGATATCTATCCTGAGCGAAAAGATTTTGAAGAAGATATTGAAAAACAAACATTGTATCTGGCTTATTTGAATGAGAATTTGGTTGCCCTATATGTGATAAGCGACGAGTGTGATGAGCAATATCAAAATGGGCAATGGAGATATGATGAGAAAACCTCATATATATTGCATAGGTTTTGCGTTTCTCCGGTTTTTCAGAATCAAGGTATAGGAAAGACGGTCTTACATCATGTTGAAGAGCAGATCAAAGCGATGGGATATCAATCCGTCAGGCTTGACACTTATACGGAGAATCCCTTTGCACAAAGATTATATTTACATAATGGATATGAGTCCAGAGGATATGCAAGCTGGCGCAAGGGTAAGTTTGATTTGATGGAGAAGAAATTGTAACTTTC
Organism: Peribacillus sp.; assembly: GCF_059453735.1. Taxonomy (NCBI): domain Bacteria; kingdom Bacillati; phylum Bacillota; class Bacilli; order Caryophanales; family Bacillaceae; genus Peribacillus; species Peribacillus sp. The sequence continues at coordinate 749 of NZ_JAZVJO010000067.1, forward strand.
AGTTTTATGGAGAAAGTATGAAAGTATTGATTTTGGGAGCCAGTGGGTTCCTTGGGGGCACTATCTATTCGAAAATAAAGAATAGTGGTAATGAAGTATTAGGAACGTACAGCAAGAATAATAAAAATAGAGATTATATTAAACAGGATGTTTTCGAAATAAGCAGCCTGACTGCTCTCGTGACGGAATATAAGCCTGACGTTATTATCTGGACAGTGATGAATCATGAACGTGAGGAAGAGATTGCTGAAAAAGTGATGCCTGCCCTTTGTTATGCCGTAGGTTCTAAAAGGTTTATCTTTGTGTCTACTTCAGTTGCCTATGAGAAAAACATGTCTGAAAGCGTTGAACCATTTCTTAGGACGGAAGAAAGCTATAATCATCATTACTTCAATGGAAAAATAAAGTCTGAGCAAGTTATCAGCAAGTTGCCGAATTATTGTATTGTTCGTCCTGGCAGTATTTATGGCATTGATCCTTTTGGAGAAATGGATAATAGGAGTCTTGCATTGAAAAAACATGTGGACTCCGGAGAGATATATATCAGAGCCAATAATATTGAATTCAGTATCGTTGATGTGAATGAATTGGCTGATGCAATTATTGAGCTGACTACAAATGATTATGTCGGGATTCTTAATGTTTCTGAGGAAAAACCAGTATCGCATTATGCATTTAACAAGGCTCTTTGTCGAAAATATGGATGGGATGATAGCTGTATTGTAGCAAATGAGAAAAAAGAAAACATATATTATTTAGACAACAGCTTAAGGAAACAAATTCTTAAGACAAGAATCGGCTGGTTGTAAGATAATATTTCAGTTTTATATGCGAGGGGGAATTATTATGTACTTTTATAAAATCTTACAATGGACATGGGGATTTCCTCAAACACTGGCCGGAGCAATCATTTATGCTTTGAATAAGAACTGCAGGCATTATCCATATAAAGGAGCAATGGTTACGGAATGGAAAAGTAAATCGAGTTTGTCACTGGGGATGTTTCTTTTTGTTTCTGATGATCCGTTTTATTATTATCCTCAATATAGAAAAGAATATGACCCAGAGTGCTTTTCGAAGATGTTAATGATACATGAATATGGACATACTATACAGTCGTTAATCTTTGGCCCTTTGTATATATTTCTAGTAGGTATTCCATCAATCGCATGGAGTTTTTTACCAGTATTCGTAAGGAAGAGGGAACGCAATAAAATATCTTATTTTTCCGCTTATCCTGAAAGATGGGCAAATAAGCTTGGTGAAAAAATAACTGGAGAGATTTCTATTAGAGAACCGGTGTGATAGATTAAATCGGAAGATAATCTTACAAAATACAGACAAAGATTTAATGAGTAGAAAATAAAATAAGAGTATTATTTTTGATCGCAGTTATTAAAGTTGCCATCAGCCGCATACAGTAGCCCTGAGCTTTCTACCGTACGCAGCAGGTAAACAGCAACTCGCCTTACAAATGCCCAAAACAAGGCACTTAAGGCAATGAAAAAGTTCTCAAAGAGATAATTATCGCGTTTATACAAGCGATGCAAATACGAAAGGGAATGTTCCCGCAAGTTTACTTGCAAGGGTACATTCCCTTTTTTGTATTTATAGTGTGACAGTGTGGCATAAAATAGTTTAAAAAGCCTTAAAAGTATTCAAGGAAAAGTGGGGCAAGACTAAGAAGCCTGAGATGTCTAAGCTGTTGCAAAGCATGCAAAAGAGATAAAGAAAGCTGCTGATTATTCTGTGAGCGATGAGAATGAGCAGGTACGACAGGGACAAAGTGAAATCATAAATATGCAGGAAGCGAAGCTGATTGCAGAAGAAGACACGGATAAATGGCTTGAAGAATTGGAGAACAAAGAATTCCTGGTCTTAAAAAAGTAATGAGAAAACCGGCACAAAAGAAGAAGGATATAACCCGATAAAGCCGCATGGCTACACGCTTTTTAATTGAAAGCAAGTGCTATTCATGATAGGATATATTTAGTTTTTTGTACCTTTGAGATAGAAAGTGTCACCACTGGTGACACAATTGAGCTAGACGAATCATCTGCTGATAGATGCAAAACTGATGAGGAAAGGGAGAAGATTGAAATGGAATATGATTGTGGATTTACCACTGAAAATAAATGGTTTAGATATCGCGCAGCGGCTATCATTGTTGAGGATGGATGTGTTCTTTTTGCGGGAAACGAGAAGGATGATTATTACTACTCTATTGGTGGGGCTGTGCATATGGGAGAAACTGCTGAAGATGCCGTCAAAAGAGAAGTATATGAAGAAACCGGTGTTGCATATGAGATAGATCATCTTGCGGTGATTCACGAAAACTTCTTTAATGAAAACAAAGGGGCATTAAAGGGAATGGATTGTCATGAGATTGCGATGTATTTCCTGATGAAATCAAAGGGAACGCAGGAACTTCAGAGTGACAGTTATACCCAAGGGGTAAAGGAAAATATGTATTGGCTCCCGATTGCAGAGCTTGATAAATACAAAGCTTTTCCAACTTTTATGAAAGAATATCTTCAGAACGAACATTTCGGTGTAGATCATATCGTGACAGATGAAAGGAAACAAGGTTGAAATTATGCGTGAAGGAATGAAATTTGTGTTTCCTACCTTGGCTTATTATGGATATAGTTAATCTGCCGGAAAAGAAGGTGCTATGTAATAAAACTTGAAAATTGATGAACTTTGATTTTTTTAGGAAATTAACAAAAAATCGTGATTTGCTGAGAAGGGGAAAAGATGAATTTTCTGACGTATGGTGACAAAAACAAACAATCGATACTGTTTATACATGGAATGGCCTCAACTGCATTACTGTGCTACGAACCTTTATTAGAGTATCTGAATAATTATTATGTTATTCTTGCCGAGGTGGACGGACATAGTGACAGTCTGGGTGAACTGGACAGTTTAGCGGAAAATTGCACTGAAATCGAAAGATTCATTATCGAGAATCTGGATGGAGTATTATATTGTCTGTCTGGATTTTCGATGGGAGGAACCATGGCGGTAGAGATAGTCGGAAGAGGAAATGTCAGAATCTCCAAGGTGCTGCTGGATGCTGCATTTCTTACAAAGATGGGAGTTCTTACAAAGTTGTATGAGAAACTATTCTGTAGAGGAATATCGTGGATGCAGCGGGGAAAAAAGATTCCCAAGCCCTTGATGGATTTTATCATGGGCAAAGATAATGACAGCGTGGTCGAGATGCTTTATCCAAGAGTGACTTCAAAGACGATTACCAATGTGTGTGAATATGTTTACAGATATGAGATTCCAGAGGAAATAAAACGATACATCGGTCAGGTCGAATTCTGGTACGGCTCAAATGAACCATATCCAAGGAAAAGTGCTGCACTGTTAAAGCAATATCTTCCCCAACTGAAAGTAATTGAGTTTGAAAATATGGGGCATGGTCAATATCTGCATGAGCAGAGCGCTGATTACGCTGAAAAGATCATGGATTATATGAATCAATAGATGCAAATTTCGACTTGAAATTTATGAGGAATCGTAATGATTGAGTATAAACAGACAAAAGAATTAGATAGCAATTGCAGCGCATTATTGAAAAAAATTGAGAATACATGCAAGTGACTACAGTACAAAAATAAAAATAGAAGAAAAACTTGTAAAGATTTTTAGTGAGCACTAGAATATTACAGCGCAAGAGGATTTTTGAAGATGAAAACATGCAAAATGATTTTGCACAATTTAAATTTTTACAAGTATTATTCTTTATTTGTGGAAAAAGCTTGAAAAATGATTGCATGCAACCGATTCTACTACAGCGTATTATTCAAAAAAAGAAAAAAACTTGTAATTAGCCAGGTTTTGGACTATAAATACAACTGAGAACCATGATGGCGTGAGCCATCTTTTTTTACTTTAGTGGAGCAATCTTACTATCTGGGGGACGAATTTGAATACAGATAGTAAAAAATCAGGAAATGCCTACTATCTGGATGTTCTTTTGCTTCACAGACCAGATCTTTTGTTTGATCCTGAGCAGGTAGCAGAGGCATTTGATGAGCTTGAGGCAGCTGGGAAGGTTAGACATTTTGGTGTCAGCAATACATTGCCTATGCAGATTGCACGACATCACAATTCAGGCTTGGTCACCACTTCAGCACGGAATGTTTAAGGGCATGTTTATTGATAATCCTGATTTCCCAGAATTAAATGAGGTTCTTGGAGATTTAGCAGAGCAGTACGGCGTGACAAAATCAGCTATTGCTATAGCATGGATTCTTCGTCATCCAGCAAAGATGCAGGTTATAGTTGGAACAATGAATCCTACTCACCTTGAGGAAATGGCTCAGGCAGATGGCATTAATCTTACTCACGAGGAATGGTACAGCCTGGTGGATTTTGGTCCTTCTAATCTTTTTAATTATAGTTGGATTTATCTATTTGAAAGTAGTAGATTTACTGCGAAAATCTAACCATTGATTTTGCCTTCGGCAATAGTATTGGCAACCCATAGCTTGAGTGATTCGACGGTCGTATCGATTTGCTCAAGCTGTTTTTGTATAGCGAGGAAATCTTCAAGTTCATTATCGGAAATAACGCCATCAGCGGTAATATCAATGAAACGCTCTTTTTGATTGTTGAGAGAGTTGAGGGCAGAGAGCATGCCAAGTACTATCTCTGGCAAAGATGACATTTTTACTTCTGGTACAGTTTTCTGGCCAATTTTGCATTCATGAGTGCAGTAGTAGTTGCATAAATCCTGGCGCTTGTATGCGGTAGCTAAATCAACAACATCCTCTGGATAAATCGCAACTTTGCCAGTTTCAATTCTTTCAAGACGACTTTCAGTCATGGAACCAATCAGTTCGCTAGCCTGAGCTCTTGTCAGCCCAGCCTCCTCACGAGCCTTGTAATATATACTTTTGTCTTCTCTAATTGATTTTCTTCCCATCTGTATCATCCTCCTAATAAAATCATTATATCTATTTTGCAAAAAAAGAAAAATAGGATATGTTCATTT
>NZ_JAZVJO010000068.1:0-9653 GCF_059453735.1 Peribacillus sp.
AAGCCGATATACCAGTCCTAGCATAGATAACGAGATGCAGATGAGGGCTATCTGAATGATTATCGAAAACATTTATCTGCTCACCTCCATTATCGCTTTTTCAAACGTATTTTTAATGCTGTCGATTGCTTCTTGTTTATCTGCTAGATCCATGGCATGGATGTAGAGGGTTTTATTATCAGCAGAAACGTTGACGACCAGCGTACCTGGCGTAAGTGTAATTAAATTGGCTAGTATTGTAATTTCCCAGTCTTTGGTCAGCTTCGTTTCTAGAGCAAAAATACCAGGTGTAATGGTAAGCCGTGGTTTGAGAATAACCTTGAGGACGGCAATATTAGAAAGAAGGAGTTCTCTAAAGAACAGGAGAACGAGCTTTATGACTGCATAAACACGCAGCAGATAGAATCGTTCGTTGAAAAAATGACGGAAGACAATTAAAATGAGCAGTCCAAGTATGTACCCAATGATAAAGGTGTTTCCGCTGTACTCATTTTTTAAAAACATCCAGGTGAATGCGAGTAATAGATTTAATAAGATTTGAAAAGACATCTGCACATTACTCCTTTAATACCGCATCAAGATAGATATCCGGGTGAAGCAGGGTTTCGGCTGCCTGTGAGATAAATGGATACACAAATTCTGTACCTAGGCCATAGCTGATGGAAAGTGCAACAAGTAAAACGGCTGGAAACAGCAGCTTTTTATAAGGAATATCCTTTTTCGGGTATTCTTTTGCTTCACCCCAAAAGCCATTGATAAAGATCTTCATGACCGAATAGAGCACGAACAGACTGGACAGAAGAACAACGGCCATTCCGAGATACGCAGACTCAGCAGCGGCTCCTTGGAGAATTAATAATTTTCCGGCAAAGCCGCTGAAAGGCGGAATCCCAGCTAGCGAGATGGCTGCAATAAAATAGGTCCAGCCGAGTACAGGGTATGTGCGGATCAGACCGCTGATCTCGCGTAAATTATTCGTCCCTGTTAGTTTAATCATAATACCAATTAGTAAAAACAATGCAGCCTTGATAATCATATCGTGAATGATATAAAAAGCTGTTCCTATTAGAGCTTGTTCATTCATTAGTGAGATTCCAAACGTAATCACGCCGATGGCTATGATGATGTTATAAATAATAATTTTCTTTAAATCCCAATAGCCGACCGCACCTATAATCCCAATAATGATGGTTAAGATGCCAAGCATGCCAAGTAATGTATGTGTATAGCCTTGATCATGATAAAACAAGAGTGTGTAGGTACGAAAAATAGAGTAAATTCCAACCTTTGTTAGGAGTGCACCGAACAAGGCGATTACTGGAATCGGCGGCGCGGCATATGAGCCAGGCAGCCAATAAAAGAGTGGGAAAATTGCTCCTTTCATACCAAACACAATGAGAAAGGAAACAGCAATTACGGTAATAATTCCCGGCTGTCCAATTTCTGCGATTTTTTTGCTTAAGTCGGCCATGTTCAGAGTACCTGTGACGGAATACAGATAGGCAACGGTAATGACAAAGAGCGCAGAGGCAATGACGTTCACCAATAAGTACTTAATGGTCTCGCGGAGTTGAACTTTTGTTCCCCCGAGAGCAAGTAATACGTAGGAAGCCATCAACATGACTTCAAAAAAGACGAATAGGTTAAACAAATCCCCTGTTAAAAATGCTCCGTTTATTCCGACTAGTAAAAACTGAACCATTGAGTAGTAATAGAATTTCTCTCGTGCTTCGCCAATAGAATAAAACGAATAGATCAATACTGAACACACGATAATGGTCGTGGTCAATACGAGCAAGCTTGCAAGCATATCGGCGACGATGACAATGCCAAAAGGTGCTTCCCAGCTCCCAACCGCTAAGGCTATGATTCCGTGGGCAGAGACGTTGTAGACTAAGAAACCTGCGATTCCAATGCCAACTATGGAAGAAAGCAGTGAAAGAATTCGTTGAATAATAATTGATTTAGTAAAGAATAGTAAGATAATTCCTGTGAGCAGCGGCAGCAGCACAGGCAATATAGCAAGGTTATTCATTATGCTTCGTCCCTCTCAATTGATCCATATCATCGGTACCAATCTCTTGATAGGTTCTATATGCCAGTACCAAGAAAAAAGCCGTAACCCCGAAGCTGATAACGATTGCTGTTAATATAAGTGCTTGGGGAAGTGGATCTACATAGTCTTGAATCTTATCGGTTAGGATGGGGACTGCGCCGCGTTTAAGTCCACCCATCGTTAGAATTAATAAATGTGCGCCATGACTCAGCAACCCTGTCCCAATTATGATCCGAAGAATACTTTTAGAGAGTATGAGATACGTTGCACACGTAAAAAGGATGCCAATGACAATGGCCATTAAAATTTCCATTATTCACTCTCTCCAATCGTTTGGATAATCGTCATCGTTACGCCAACAACTACAAGGTAGACACCGAGGTCAAACAGTACGGCTGTATGCAGTGAAATATGTCCGAGTAACGGGAGGTTAACATACGTATATACATGGGTCATCAGTGGTACACCGAACAGCAGCGCTCCTGATGCAGTTAGTGCAGAAAGGAGCAGCCCGCTTGCGATAAATAGTTTATAGTCAACAGGTAGTATTCCCGCAACGGTTTTTAGGTCGTAGGCGAGCAACAGCAAGATGATAGCAGAGGAAGTCATTAGTCCTCCGACAAAGCCGCCGCCTGGCGAGTAGTGGCCGCCTAAAAAGATAGAAAGGGAAAACAGAATTATGACAAAAGCTGCAACCTTTGTAACGGTTTGGAGGATTAGGTCATTTGTTTTCATTCTGATTTCCTCCCTGTCCTAAGTTTGATCATTCCGAAGATGCCGAATGCTGCAATTCCAAGGACTGTAATTTCGAACATGGTATCCAGCCCGCGGAAGTCAACTAAAATGACATTGACAATGTTTTTTCCTCCTGCCTCTTTATAGGCATTTTCTACATAGTAACTGGAAATAGGAGAAAACGGTTTATTGCTGCTAAACGCTGATATCGCAATGAGGGTCACGGTGACACCAACTCCAATAGAGATTAACGCGTTATTCCATCTAAAGGCCATTCGTTCCTCTTTTCGATTGCCAAGCTTCGGAAGCCGGTAAAAACATAACAGAAATAATGCGACTGAAATGGTTTCAATAATCAGCTGAGTTAAGGCAAGATCAGGTGCTCTGAATAAAACAAAAAAGAGTGAAACGGTATAGCCGACGGCACCAAGCAGGATAATGGAGGTCAGCCGTGATTTAGCAAATAAAATGACAATAGACACACTGGCTATGATGACCGCTAAAATAACCTCATATACTCCGATTGGTGCAGCATGATCTAAATTGAGTGTGAAAGCATTTTTTTGAAAAAGGGTGCTTAAAAGGGCCGCAATAAAAAATATGAAAATATATATTAAGTAGTTGCGGATGTACCCAGTCATAAAGAACTTTGTGAGTTTAAATGAGATTACTTCAATCATGTTTAAGGTGTGGTCATAGAGATTGTTAAGTGAAATATGCTCGGGAATGATGGAGTAAATTCTCCACCATCTTTTTAAGGTTATAAAAAGAATAGTCCCAATTACGATGATTCCAACGGTCATCCAGAACTCTGGTTTAAATCCATGCCAAAATCCAATATGGACATGAAGGTCATTTGTCAGCGTTGGCTGAATGGCAGCTGTTGCTGGTTCAATAATAGATGCTGACAACAGATTCGGAAATAAGCCAAATACAATAACCAGCGATGCCAAGATTATTGGAGAAATGAGCATCCCAATTGGTGCCTCATGCGGCTGTTTAGGGAGCTTTTCCGACTGAAGCTTGCCTGTAAAGGTTTTAAATAAAATAATCATACTGTAAATAAAGGTGAAGACACTTGCAATCCAAGCTATTACAGGGAAAAGAGCTCCCCAAGTAGTGAAGTTAAATATATCTAATTCAAAGACATGGAACATGCTTGCTAGGAACATTTCCTTGCTTAAAAAGCCATTAAAGGGCGGTATTCCAGCCATAGAAAAAGTACCTATAACTGCAACCGTAAAGGTAATCGGCATTACCTGCATTAAACCGCCCAGCTTACGGATATCACGTGTACCTGTTTCATGATCGACGATCCCAGCGACCATAAATAGGCTGCCTTTAAAGGTGGCGTGGTTAATTAAATGAAAAACGGCTGCAACAGTAGCGGCAAGATAGAGATTGTCATCTAGTTGTTCATAATGAAGGGCAGCTGCACCAACTCCTAATAATGACATGATTAGGCCAAGCTGACTGATAGTTGAATAGGCTAATATTCCCTTTAAGTCGGTTTGTTTTACCGCAAAGAATGAACCCCATAAAAGAGTGATGATTCCAAAGATAGAAACCAACCAGAGCCAGGTTCCAGAATAGGCAAAGACAGGGGATAGACGAGCAACCAAGTATATACCTGCTTTCACCATTGTGGCTGAATGCAAGTAAGCACTGACCGGTGTCGGAGCCTCCATTGCATCAGGGAGCCAGATATGAAAAGGAAATTGCGCGGATTTCGAGAACGCGCCGAGCAAAATCAGCAGCATAGCAGGGATGAATAAAGGCTGATTAAACAGTTGCCCGCTATCACCAATCAGCTCACGAATACTGAAGGTGCTGCCGATATAGGATAGGAGGACAAAACCGCCGAGCATGGCCAGTCCACCGAAAACCGTAATCAACAATGACTTTTGTGCACCATAGCGAGAGCGCTCGCGATGATGCCAATAGCCGATCAGCAGGAAGGATGACAAGCTGGTTAGTTCCCAGAATGTGTAGAGAACGATTAAGTTATCAGATAGGACAACACCTAGCATGGCACCCATAAACAAAAGTAAATATACATAAAAGTTATGTAGAGATTCTTTTTTATTTGATAAGTAAAAAATCGAGTAGAGAATAACTAGAGAACCAATACCCGTTATTAATAATGCGAATAATAAACTTAATCCATCCACATATAGGGATACATTGATATGTAGAGAAGGAATCCATGGAACACTTTCGATAATGGTTGAACCTTTTCGTGTAGTATCAATGAGTGTGAAAAAGTATGTAAACAGAATGATTGGAAGAAAAAGGACAAACCAGCCCGTATGAATTCGGCGGATAAGCTTATAAAGAAAAGGGACCAGCAGCGCTGCCAAAAACGGCGCTGATATGGCCCAGTGAAGCAACGACATAATACCTCTCCTCATTTCTAGTACGATTGTGCATTACATAGGGAACGTATTTAAAGTATAGCGTAAATAATAGCCTGCTGCATGACTGACGAGCGTCCGCAATCGAATTATAAAAAAATTTATAAATAGGTAGAAACAGGTCATATTTAGGCAAATTTTTTTTTTTAGAAAGGAAGTTTAAAAATGAAAAATACCTATTTACTAGGTTATTTTCCGCTAATTTCAATTATATTATTCAGTCTATCCTTTGCAGTATATGGTGAATTACATACCGTGGATTTGTTAAAACAAATTGGTATTTATCAAGGAATGCTGGCGTTTTTTTCGGTTACAGGTATTAAATTAACTCTCTTGTTTGGATTGTTTTTGATTGTCTTTATGATGTTAGCCGCGTTAAAACTAATCGCTGATACAGCCATCGAGATTTCCTTATTGTTTTTTTCCAAAGAATCAGACGGGGAAAGTTTAAGAAGTATTCGAGCTTGTGCTGTGATTTATTTGATTGGAGGGGCTGCTTCTCTCATAAGTATTCAATCCATTTTAGGGATCTTGGCTATATTTCTTACAACGACATTCGTTGCTTTCATTTATTTTGTATACAAAATCAGCCCTGCACTCAGTGGAGCGGGGCTGATTGGAATCATTGTTTTTCACGTATTTGGTTGGTCAGCCATGCTGAGTACCATTTTATACTGTGGGATCAAGCTCTATAACAGTGTCATAGCAAGCATGCCTTTATAGGCTTGGAATGGAGAGGTTAATAGTCTTCCAGATAGTTAGATGAGGAGCAGCGTGCTGTTGAGCATTCATGCTTGACGGCTGATCTTTGCCTATCCAAATACCTGTGGTGTAGTCGTTCGTCAGTCCAACATACCAGAGGTCCTTAACATCATTTGTCGTACCGGTTTTCCCCCCAATATAACCACGCTCAATATACGCTTTCCTCCCAGTTCCATTTACGGTTACTTCATGAAGCAGATTTCTCATTTTTTTAACCGTTTGATCGCTCCAAATGGTTTTTGCTTTATCGTCCCACTGGTAGAGAATTTTTCCTTGTTTATTACGAACTCTTGCAATAGCGTGAGCCGGTTTATATGTCCCATTTGCGAATGATGTAAAAGCCTGGGTGAGTTCCAGCGTACTGACACCATACGAAAAACCCCCGACTGCTGCGGGTAAAGTATAATCATCAGTGGTGATTTTTTGGAAACGAAAAGGTTTTAGATACGAAAAGGACGTGCGGATGCCTGCCTTTTCAAATAAACGAATAGCTGGCGTATTATAGGAACGGGCAAATGCTTGCTTTAAGGTAACAGAGCCATAACTGCCTCCACCGGCATTACGGGGACAGTATCCGTTTTTACAATAAGATGCGCCGCTAATTAATTGAGTAATTGGTGCGTTCGTCTCCTCGAAATAAGGGGCGTAAACTAGTAATGGTTTCATTGCGGATCCTGGCTGACGATAGCTTTGATACGAACGGTTAAAAGAATTTTTGATATAATTCTTTCCCCCAATCAAAGAGACAAGCTTTTGCGTATGATGTTCTATAACCACTGCCGATGCCTCGATATCGGTTCCGTTAAGCGTTTGCTGCACGGCTTCTTTTGAGACTTTCTGGATAGCAGGGTCTAACGCAGTCTCGATGGTTATACCAGATTCAAGTAAGGTTTCTACTTTATTAGTTAATTTCGTTTGTGCTGCTTTCCTTATAGAGGAATTTTTACTGACAAGCTTCGCTTCCAAACCATCACCCCGAGCGATGAGACTTTTGAATTCATGGTTTACGTAATCTGTATAGTCTGGGTATGGTTCCTTCGTTTTTGGGTTGACATTCAAGGTGATGTTCTCTTCTATTAGTTTGTTCGTTTCACTTTTTGTCAGTTTCCCAGCATCACTAAGCTGTTTGATCAATCGTTCTTGTCTGCGCTTTGTTGCATCGTAATGCTTTAGTGGATTATAAGCGTTTGGGTTATTCGGGATCGCTGCAAGAAAAGCAAGTTGTCCGTTGGTCAATTCGTCAGCAGTTTGGCTAAAATAAAAATTAGCTGCTGCTTCAATCCCATACATGCCGTTATGAAAATAAATGGCATTAATATAGGACTCAAGAATTTCCGTTTTGCTGTATTTCCGTTCCAACTGGTAGGCATGAAGTAGTTCCGCCAGCTTACGATTATACGTTTTTTCAGAAGATAAGAAACTATTTCTTGCTAGCTGCTGAGTAATGGTGCTGCCGCCTTGTTCAATCGAATCACTGGATGCATTGACCATTATTGCACGGCCAATCGCGGCTGCATCAAAACCTGAATGATCATAAAAACTACGATCCTCAGCGATGATGAATACGTCTTTTAAAAACGTTGGTATTTCAGAATCAGCGAGTGAAATCCTATGTTGTTGTTTGGAGATTGACGCGATTACACTGCCGTTTTTATCTTTTATCCAACTTGTTTCAGCTAGTGGAATGGTTTCCATAGGAATCTTTTTATCAAGCACTTGATTTAGGCTAAGGCTTGATGACCATTCTGAATAGGAAAGAAAAAACATCCAGCAGAAAAGTGGGACAAACATAAAAATAAAGACATAACCAAGAAACGTGCGCATAGTCCAACTTCCTGTCTAATATATTTGGGTATAAACAATAATAAAAGGACATTTTTGGGTCATTGTTTATAACGGCAAATTCAGGGGAAATGTTAATTTCTTTTTGATGGGATGTTACTTGAGGAAATAAAAGTTGCGTCTAGTATAAAAAAATGAAATATTCCGAATTTGTTTCTGATATACTAATAAAAAAAAGGGCTTAATTACCTTAAATATGTTAATAGTGTAAAGAGAGGAAAGAAGGAGGTTAGAGTATGGAAAAACAGCAATTTCTATTTATTGATTTTGAATTTACCATGCCGGAAGGGAAAGCAAATCCAATTGGATTTTATCCGGAAATTATTGAAGTAGGGTTTGCGGCTGTAAAAGACGGTCACATTACGGGTGAATTTTCATCTTTTGTTACACCAACAAAATTTAATACGTTGACCGATCGGTGTAAAAAATTCCTGCACATCAGTCAAAGTCAAACAGATTCAGGTATGCCATTTGCTGAACTGGTATCACTGTTAAAAAACTATGATGAAAAATATCCTACAACAGTGGTGACATGGGGAAATATGGATATGAAAGTATTGCGTAACAATTGTCAAAAAGCAGGACTCGACTTTCCGTTCACAGGTAAACAATTAGATCTTTCATTGGAATATAAAAGATTTTTTGGAGACCAGAATCAGACAGGTCTTTGGAAGGCCGTACAAGCATATGGAAAAGAAGGAACAGGTAAACACCATCGTGCACTAGACGATGCATTGACGACTTATAATATTTTTAAATTAGTGGAGAAAGATAAAAGCTATATGAAAAACCATCAGCCTACAACTATCGGCGATAGAATTGACTTATCGAAGGTACTAGATCAACTCGTATTATAAAAGCCAAATCAACGATACTGATTTGGCTTTTATAATGGTCATTATTTAAAATAATCTGCTTCAAGTTCCGCAATCATTTCTAAGCTTTTTTGATCCCATTCCCTGCCGCCTTCACTCAATTTCTGTTTTTGTTTTTCTAAAGCAGCCTTTAATGAGCTTTGATAGTCTGGGATCACAGTCTCGTCGTAAGGACGTACCATGTTTTTTGGGACATTCGTTTGTTCACGATAGGCTAATGCACGCCGCTGGTGAAATAGAGAAACATCGGTTTGTTTAGGGTTGTGTAAATCCCCTTGAGTCGGATGATTGACTACTGCTAGTACCCGCACAAGATAAGCGTTGGCCCGTTCATCCGTGATTTCCCCAATATATTTCCCCGTTTTATAAATCGCTGTAACGATCTCACCGTTTACAAATGTTTTTTCTGTCATGGGTACCCCACCTTTTTAGAATATGTCTTTCCATCATCATACATATAAATGGCACGATTGAATATTGATACGAACTGCAAGGAGGATTCAATAGATGCTTTTTTCTTCCTTTTCATGTATTGTACAATTGATGCTTGGTCGTCATCAATAGGACGGCCTGCGAAAATAGAACTGAAAGAAGGGTTATCGCAATGACAAACTTTCCACAATTAACAACAGAAGTACTCGGAAATGAAAAAGCAGTAATTATGGAAACGACTGCCGGTTCAATTAAAATTAAGTTTTTCCCTGAATTAGCTCCTAAGACAGTGGAAAACTTTTTAACACATGCAGAAAATGGTTATTATGATGGAATTATTTTTCACCGTGTAATCAAAGACTTCATGATTCAAGGCGGCGATCCAGATGGAACAGGAATGGGCGGCGAGAGTATTTGGGGTTCTACTTTCGAAGATGAGTTTTCCATGCAGCTATTTAATCTGCGCGGAGCACTTTCAATGGCCAATTCAGGACCTGCAACAAATGGAAGTCAATTCTTTATCGTGCAAGTCGGATC
>NZ_JAZVJO010000069.1:0-2311 GCF_059453735.1 Peribacillus sp.
AATCCCGAAGCTGAATGTTGCCGTTATAGGAGCAGAAGAACAAATTTTTACAGAGTCAGCACTCGTCCAAATTGCCGGAAGGGTTGGCAGAAGTAAGGAGCATCCTCGTGGTGATTGTGTTTTTTTTCATTATGGAAAAACGAATGCCATGCTTGATGCAATTCAGCATATCGACCACATGAATAAGGAAGCGGTCAAAAGGGGGCTATTGGATTGAAAATCTTCCAATCATCGCTTTGTCTTTATTGTCACAGCGCAATCCGTGAGAGTGTAGGCTGGGCCAATATCTTCTTTTTAGAGGAGGCCGATTTGCTCTGTCAGTCCTGTCGTTCCAGACTTGCACCCATTCAGGGGAATACGTGTGTGGTTTGCTATAAACCGATTGAGGATGGAGGCAGATGTCCGGATTGTGAGCAGTGGTTAATGGATCCGATATATGGCCATGCACTTGATTATAATGTTTCCTTATATGGCTATAATCCGTTTATGAAGGATATTATCGCCCGTTTTAAATATCGGGGTGATTATGAATTGGCTCGAATATTTGCTAATGAACTGTACAAAAAAGCACCGAAAGCAGACGTTGTTATTCCGATTCCGTTGAGTGAAGAACGAATGAACGAACGTGGGTTTAACCAGGCAGAAGCTATCGGTGTAATGGCTCGATTTCCTTTGGAAAACGGATTAATTCGCGTTCATGGAGAAAAGCAATCCAAGAAAAGTCGCTATGAACGTATCCATACAGAGCAGGTCTTTGGTATCCATCCTCAAGCTCTGGATTTTCATGACAAAATAATCCTTTTACTTGATGATATTTATACAACAGGGTCTACACTTAGGCATGCCGGTGTTATTTTGAAGGAGGCAGGTGCAAGAAGTGTGATTTCTCTGACAATTGCAAGATAATCTTCATCTTCCACATAAGTATCCGATAAGTAAAATGTAACAGCATGTTGAGGAGGATACGAATATGAGCGAATTGACTTATTGTCCGAATTGTGACAGCCTTGTTGTGAGAAATCGATTCAGAGATGTATGTGAAGCTTGTTATAAAAAAGAAGAAGCTATTTTTAATGAAGTTTACCAATATATTCGTAAGCGTGAAAATCGCTCTGCAACAATTACGCAGGTTGTAGAGGCTACCCGTGTTGAGGAGTCCTTGTTAATGAAGTTTATCAAGAGTGGGAAGCTGCGAATTAGCTCTAATCCGAATCTGGGCTATACCTGTGAGCGATGCGACTCGATCATCAGGGAAGGACGCTTTTGTGTAAGCTGCAAGGACACTTTGCGTGCTGACATTGAGAGGCATGAACGCGAAGAAGCACGCCATAAAGAGATGGCTGAACGAGAGGGAAAATTGACCTATTATCGAAAATCTGGAGCAAAATAAGAATTTAGGCCTGCAAGGTCCTTTTTGAATATTGTGTTCCTGTATGTCATAATTTACTTGACATAGGGTAAACAAATCTTCATTCTTGTCGATACTAATAGTAGAGAAGCAAGATGAGCTGAATGATAATCTTGTGAAAGCATATGTAAAATGCTTCGGAATATACACAATTAACAATCCTTATATTTTAGTGTGACGGAAGGGAAAGTGAGGGTCGCAAAATGAAAATTAATCATCTCAATCAATATGGCGTAAATCCATACCAAAAGGCAGTAAATAAAGCCGACACTTCCATGAAGCCTTCTCAGCTTGCCGATAAAGTGGAAATTTCCAATACAGCAAAGGAATTGCAGCAAATATCGAGTGTAGCGGTCGATCGACAGGCTAAAATAGACGAAATTAAAAAGCAAATAGAGAACGGCACGTATCAAGTCAATGTCACTGAGACGGCAAAGAGTGTCATAAATTTCTATTCGAAAAAATAATTCTTAGGCCAGTATGAGGCTTGTACTGGCATTCTTTTTTTATATGGGGTGAACCAACTAAATGTCGGCTCAATCAATTATTCAAACGCTTAAGCAGCTAATCGATCTGCATCAGGAATTGAACAGAATGGCCCTGGAAAAAACAGACGTGATAAAAGCTGAGGAGTTAAAGTCATTAAGCAGTCTGCTCGTCCGGGAAAGGAAGCTAATCAATGCAATTGAGAAACTGGAGAAGGTTCGGCAGGATGAGGTACATGCCTTTCTTGAGAAAAAGGGCATCCAGGATGGATCAGGACTTTTATCAGATTGTATTCAGTATGCTGAAGAGCATGAGCAGGCTATGCTTATTGAGCTTGGAACTGAATTGCGAGGGATCATTGCTAGCTTAAAAGAACGGAATGAACTAAACCAGCAGCTAATCTATCAATCTCTGCAA
>NZ_JAZVJO010000070.1:0-5548 GCF_059453735.1 Peribacillus sp.
ACCATCAAAAAGATGACTGTACAAAAAGAAATAGGATTCCTTCTCCCTCCTTTTTATGCATTAGCCATCTTTCCTGAAACACAGTTAACTAAACAATGCTAAACTGTCTCTTTAACCGTAATAGATGTCAGTATGGCAACAAACAGAATCGTCAGACCTGAATACAAAAATGTAGTTATACCTACAATACCAATTCCAGATAATATGATGCATACATCTATCCCAAAAATTATGATACCAGGATTTATTGATAGTTTATTTGCAATAATCTTTGCTAGTAAATCCGTCCCTCCTGTAGTCGTCTCGTACCGTAGCATTAATCCAATACCTAAGCCAATAAATGTTCCGCCTAAAATAGCGTTAATGTATACAGGTATGTCCCAACTGATTTGAAATCCCGAAAGCCAATCCACACACAAGGAAGAGATCAATAACCCATGAAGACTCTGAATGAATAATTTCCTCTGATAATACCACGCATATATATAGAGAGGAATGCTCATAAAGATCATGCTCAGCCCAGTTGGGAAGTCAAAATAGTAATGAATCAGCAGGCCAATTCCAATCATACCGCCGTCGAGCAGATGGTAAGGACTGAGAAAGAAGTTAACGCCAATTCCAAGGAGTAAACTCCCTACCAGAATCGCTCCGGCCTTTTCTAATAGATGCATTGCCTGTCCTCCTTCCCTGCTTATCACACTAAATATATGATGGTTGTCCTATTTTAGTCGTACATGATTAGCAAATATATATATTCTGAATATTCTATTTAATAAGACATATTAATGGTAAAAACCACTAAAAACCGTTAATATTGAAGGCGTAACCACCATATAGATGAAATATTACCACTTTACAATGCTTTAGGTCATTTGACGGTTTTAATAAGTTTTTTTATAATTAAGTTATTTAAATAGAAGCAGAGGTGATTGATGGGATGATGCTTACGAATAATTGTTAGAACAAGCTTGCACTATGAATAGGCAAACTAGTTTTGCAATTTCCCGTCGGACTTACCCTGATACACTTATATTATTTTTAATATCTTAGGAGGTGGGCTCCTTATTTGCCTTACTAGGCGAATTAAGGAAGACTATTTGGACATAATAAACTTGGTTTTTGTAGCCATTTTAATTGCTTTGACGGCATTTTTTGTAGCTTCAGAGTTTGCAATCGTTAAGGTGAGAAGTTCAAGAATTGACCAGTTAATTGAAGAAGAGAAACAGAATTCTCTTAAAGCAAAGCGAATTGTCTCCAATTTGGATGAATATTTATCTGCATGTCAGTTAGGCATTACCATTACTGCACTAGCTCTCGGATGGATTGGCGAGTCTACAGTGGAAAAAATTATAGGCCCCCTTCTAACTGGTATAAATATTCCTGATAACGTTTCCCATATTCTTTCTTTTGCAGTCGCCTTTATCTTAATCACCTTTCTTCATGTTGTTGTGGGAGAATTGGCGCCAAAAACGCTGGCCATTCAAAAAGCTGAAGAAATTACGTTGCTTGTATCCAGACCGCTGATCTTTTTTAATCAGATTATGTATCCCTTTACCTGGGTGCTAAATGGCTCAGCAAGGCTTCTTATTCGTACATTTGGTTTACAGCCTGTTTCAGAAAATGAAATTGCCCACAGTGAAGAAGAGCTGCGAATTATTCTATCTGACAGCTACAAAAGTGGTGAAATCAACCAATCAGAGTTTAAATATGTAAATAAGATTTTTGAATTTGATGACCGAATTGCAAAAGAAATTATGGTGCCTAGGACTGAGATTGTCACCTTTTCTAAGGATGATACAATTGAAGATTTCTTTAAAATCATGACTGAGGAAAAATTCACTAGGTACCCAGTTATTGACGGCGACAAGGATCATGTCATTGGGATGGTTAATGTGAAAGAATTTTTCACAGAAATGATTACAAACAAAAATCAGTCAACAAAAACCATTGAACCATATATCAGGCCAATTATTCGTGTTATTGATAGTATCCCTATTCATAATTTGCTATTAAAAATGCAAAAAGAACGTATTCATATCGCCATCTTGATGGATGAATACGGGGGCACCTCTGGAATGGTTACAGTTGAGGATATCTTAGAAGAAATTGTTGGAGACATACGTGACGAATTTGATTTGGATGAGATACCAGATGTACGAAAACTCAAGGATGACCATTATATCGTTGATGCCAAACTACTAATCACCGAAGTAAATGATTTGCTGGGACTTGAAATTGTGTCTGAAGATATTGATACCATCGGCGGTTGGATGTTGACTGAGAATTACGAGGCTAAACAAGGTGATATCCTAACACAAGGACCTTTTAGTTTTAAAATTAAAGAAATGGAAGAACACCATATCCGTTACATTGAGATATACAAACATGTCCAGCCAGTTTCAGAAATCAAACAATTTCCCCTTCAACAAACTGAAATTGTTTCATAACCAACCACCCCTGTTCTCAACGAGCAGGGGTGGTTTTCGTTTTAAATTGCTAAATCCTATGAATGTATCTAATTAAAATAGCAGCAGGATAAGAATAACAGCAGCAGCCATTTGACAGCTTGCCAGAAGTACCGTATATAAACCAGCTTTTGCCCCCTGCGCAATTAAATCAGCAAATTTCACTCTTAATCCAATTCCTGCAAGGGCGGTAATTTCCAAGAAGTTCCCCGTTGCCTTCATACTCATTTCAAGCAATTCCGGAAGGGCTAAACATGTATTTATCGTACATAGAATAAAAAAACC
This sequence comes from Peribacillus sp., assembly GCF_059453735.1. Classification (NCBI taxonomy): domain Bacteria; kingdom Bacillati; phylum Bacillota; class Bacilli; order Caryophanales; family Bacillaceae; genus Peribacillus; species Peribacillus sp. The sequence goes on from NZ_JAZVJO010000070.1 coordinate 2,751, forward strand.
TTTAATATACCAAGGAATAGTGTACCATTTAGTTTTCTGCGCTGAGGGTTGTTTCTTCCCGCGTAAAGAGACTAATAAGGAAATAACGCCTGCTAAGAGCAGGATTCGAACGATCTTAAATATAGCCGCCTGATCCTTTACCTCCTCACTAACCATACTTCCACTGGCAACCACTTGGCCAACAGATTGGAGTACACCTCCAATTAAGGCTGATGAAGGTATTATCCTATCACTATAAAGAAGTCCTACAAGCCATGGTAAAACTAACATTAAAATGGTTCCAGTGAGGTTCACCATCGTTATGGCTAAACCTTTTTGTTTATCATCTGCTCCTATAGCCGGTGCGACCGCCGCGATTGCTGAAGAACCACATACTGCATTTCCACCAGCCATCAACATCCGAAAATCTTCTTGTAACCCCATCCTTTTTCCCATCCATAGAGCAGCAGTTACGGTACTCATCATGATTAACAGGATAAACAAGGCTCCGTTCCATCCAATTGCAGCAATTGCCTGGAAACTGACTGTAGCACCTAGTAGAATAATCGCTGTATATAATAATGTGGATTCAGAAAATTTGGTTCCTGCGTCTAGCCGGGAATGTCTGCTTACTCCTAAATTCCCAAGAAAAATCCCAGATAAGATCGAAATGGTTCCAGCTCCAATGTTAGGAAACCATTTTCCCGCAAATAAAGACCCTGTTCCAATTATCATGCAAACAAATAACCCCGGTCCTATCTTCCTTAATTGATTTCCCATATACCCCATCCCAAACAAAAAAATTTCATATCTATCATACTTTTATTCTCTCCCTCCAGCAAGCTGCAGCTAAAAGGATCAAAGCTATTTTCTCACTAAAAAACCCAGCATCGATAAATCGATGCAAGGGGCTTTATCATACAGTGAACTTCCTGACTAATGCCTGAAGCTCCTCTGAAAGATGTGAAAGTGATTCTGATGATGACGCGATTTCTTCCATCGCTGCAAGCTGTTGTTCCGTTGCTGCTGAACTTTCTTGGCTGGCTGCCATACTTTCTATTGAAAAATGTTTAACCTGAAGGACAGCTTGTACAATATGCGCACTGCTGACAGATAATTGTTCAACTGCTGTAGAAACATCTTGAACTTTTTCTGATACATTTCCAACCGATCCCGTAATTTGGATAAATGCATCATTCACTTCTTGTGTTTGAAGCATTCCTGATGCTGTCTTTTTATTCCCAGCAGCCATTAATTCCACAGCTTTATTCGTCTCATCTTGAATCACACCAATCATGGACGAAATCTGTTCAGCCGATTTTTTTGATTCCTCGGCGAGTTTTCGTACTTCATCAGCTACTACGGCAAAACCTTTACCATGTTCTCCTGCTCTTGCTGCTTCTATAGCCGCATTTAAGGCGAGTAAATTGGTTTGATCAGCAATACTCGTAATCATACCAACAATCTTACTAATTTCATCAGATCGATGTCCAAGCGATTCAATCATATAAGAGGCATCTTTGACAGACTCATGTATTGCCTCCATTTGCTGAACGACTTTTTCAACTTTTTCCATTCCTGCCTTGCTTACAAGGCTTGCTGTATCTGCTGCTTTTTCCATTTTGTCACCGCTTGAAGAGATGGCTTGAATACCCGCTGACATTTCTTCAATGGACTCCGAAATATGATCCAGTTCAAAGGCTTGTTTATCAATTAAAACCGCATTGCCTTCAGTCAATCTCGCTACCTGTTTGGCAGCCAGATTGCTTTGCTCTGCGCTGGCTGAGAGCTCTTCACTACTCGATGCAACCTGTTCAGAGGATTCATGAACTAATTTAACTACACTGCGTAAATCATGTACCATTTTATTCATTGACGATGCCAGTGTCCCAATTTCATCACGATTTTTCACTTTAATTGTTTGAATCGTTAAATCTCCATTAGCCACTTCCTCTATTGCTGCGGAGGTTTTGCGGATGGGCAGCGAAATGTGCCTGCCCAATGTTATCGAAAGACCTATTCCAATTAACACGCCAGCTAGATCAACAATCAGAACAATAAGCTGCATTCTATTTGTCTTATGATTTTCCACTTTCTTAATTTCAATCATTTGCTTTTCTTGGTATTCTTTATACATGACCATTTTTTCTGTAAATGTTCTGCCGATCCCAGCCTCCGTCGCTTTCAAGATCGTCATATACTCTTCTTCACTGCCCGATTGTTTATAATGCAGCTGTCTGTCTGCTGCTTGCTGATAGGCCTTCTCTGCATCACTTATATCATTCAACAGCTTCTTACCAGCTGCTGTTTTTTCTCTACTGAGTACATCCTTAACTAACGCTTTCATTTCTACGGTACTTTGTTTATAGTTTTCTAAATATTTTTCATCGCCCGTCAGCAAATAACCACGAACATGATTTGTTTCATCCTGCATAAGCGCATTCATATTGTTTATCTCAATTAATTTTTGGACGTCATTTTCTAGAATTTCTTGATATGCGTCATTAACCCGGCCAATTTCCCAGTTAGTAACCAATGTAGTGACGCCTAAAATAATAAGAACAATCGTAAATGCTCCGGCCAATTTTTGTCTGATTGAAAGTTTCATAAATTTCCCTCTCTATTCTTATACGGTTTTTATGCCCCACACACTGAAATACCTCTACTCTTTACTATCGGTAAGCGTTACCATTTTTAAAGGAATCCAAAAGTTTTGTATATCGTTTATCTCTCTTTAAATGTTTCTCAAGTAATAAAAATGGGAATATAATGATTAGGTACTATATTAGAGGAGGGTTTCTATATGGATGAAGTTCGTG
>NZ_JAZVJO010000071.1:0-15827 GCF_059453735.1 Peribacillus sp.
TTAATCAATCGATTGATTAAATGAGTGTGAAAGGAGTGGGTAAATGAACAAGCCTCTAGAAAGAACAGATCTTGATGAAAGAAGGCAAGTCTTTCAACAGGAATTGGATACCCTTTGGGAGAAACGATTAATTCCAAAAACCGATTATATTCGAATCGGGAGTACATATGACCGTCATTATCATCAGTTGGTCCAGCATCTACATAATCAGCAAACCGTTAAGGAGAAAGAAGCAGTTAAACTAGATCAACCTGCTGTCATAGAAGAAACTAACCCAGAGAGAGTAGAATTATCTACATCTACGGATCATGTGGTTGAGAAGCAGGTAGAACATTCATCTCCAAGTCAAACGGAGACGATGGCACCAGTTTATCAAGCTGCACCGATTAAAGAAAAAACACCGGAACAGATTAGAGAAAGAAACATTACAGCTGTGCTAATTACTGGTGTTATTCTTTTATTGTTTGGTGGTCTGATATGGGCTACATCTACATGGGGAAATTTAAATTCGCTTCTTAAAGTGTTTTGTATTAGTGCGGTTTCAGTCTTCTTTGCCGGAATGGCATACCTTGCTGCGAGGCTGAAGATCAGACAGACGTCTTTTGCCTTTTTAACTTTGGCTAGTCTGTTTGTTCCGATTGCACTCCTTTCGGCTTCTTATTATCAGATTTTTGGTCCTTACTTATCTCTTAAAGGAGACGGGCGCAGCCTCTACGGATTCTTAGCGGGTCTGCTTTGTTTGGCCATTTATTACAAAATTGCTTCTCGATTTACATCGAAATTATTTATCTTTATTGCATTAGTTACTTTTGTTATCACGTTCATCTTTGCCTTTAACTATTTGGCTCCTACATTGGAAGTGCTTTGTCTCTTTATTACGGTGTTCAACCTGTTATTACTTTGGAAAATGGACACGATTCGTGACTGGCCTTTTCTTGCGGTATTTCGGCCGTATTTTTTCGCTTTTGTACAGTTTAAGATTTTTGCAGAAGGCTTCATCGTGTTTACTCTATTTAGCAGCACTGTTATTTATTCAATTAGCTTATTACTATCATCCTTTTTGTTTTTGATTTTGGCGGTGAAGTATAAAAAACGTTATTATAACTTTGTGTTCAGTATACTCTTCACTTATGGTTATACTCATATTATTTACAATACCATTTTGGAAGAAACGGCTGTCATTGCGTTTGCCTGTCTACCATTGATATTCACAGCCTTACATGTCTGGCTGGTACGTACCAATCCATATCTCGGGAAAAGCTTTGCTTATACGAGTATGACGGTAAGTCTGCTTAGCTTTCTGTATATCAATGCCTTATCTTATCAAGAGCATTATGCTCAGGTTGTTTTAGCTCTGTTGATTATTGCTGCTCAGTACGTTTTCTATGCTAATCGGGAGCAGAAAGCTGTGTATACCTATCCAGTTATCGGTCTGATTAATTTAGCTTTGGTCTATCTAGGCCTCGCATTCGCTTTATCCTGGGAATTAATAGGTACTTCATTATTTTTAATTCAAGTGTTCAGCTATCTAGGTTTCTATCTATTTAATTATCTAGATCAATTAAAACTATATAAGCAGAGTGCTTTACTCTATTCAAGCGGGATTATGGTCTTCATTTTGCTGACTAAGTTTGCTCAAATGGATTGGCTCATAGTAAGTCTATTCTTAGCAATCGTTTCAGGACTATTTTTACTAACGGATGTTAAAGACCAATCGAGTTGAAGTAACCAAGCAGGTCCTTTTGGTTTTATCATAGCGCTGACGATTTCTCTGAATATTCTCTATCTGTATGCTATTGAAGTCAGTCTTTGGTACGAAGAGACGATCATCATAAGCATTCATCTAGTTGGCATCTCATTCATCACACTGATGTTAGGCTATTTATTACGGAACTATTCCAAGCAATACTTTCATGTCGGTTTTCTGACTGGGCAAGTTATTGCTATGTTAGCGTTTATCTCAGTTTATATTGGTGAGTCCCATCCATTTGTTATTACAGACATCATGCTGATTGTCACAGCAATCAATATTACCTCTGTGTATCTTTATCGGCAGCACCCCTTATGGTTAGCAGTCATTTTCACAAGCTTTGGCGTCTATTTTTCCCTATTTGATTTGATTGGTTCAACCAATAAAGAATTTATTACCGCTTTCTGTTTATTTGCTTCTATATTTTTCATGGTGGTTTCTGAGCTTATCGGGAGATATTCGGAAAGTGGCCGAACCTATTATTTTTGGTTTAGCCATTTGGTGAATATTGTAGGTGTTATCCTAGGAATTGGTCTTATTTATAGTTTCGATTCTTCCCCTTTCTGGTACTTAATGCCGCTAAGCCTTTATTGCTTTAGTGCCGTAAGAGCTAAGGTGAACTGGGAGCAATATAGTTTTACTTATATAGGCTTTTTAACGCTATTTGTTCAGATAATGTTGTTCTTCAAAGATATCCAAAATACAGCCTACCTGACAGCGTATGCCTTTGCCATTACAGCTGGTATCATTAGTGTGTTATGGATGTTGGGAAATAATAAATGGAAAGATATCATTGGCTATTACTTAATTCCATATTTGCACTTCTCCATAATTGTCTATATTTCCGAATCCTTTATAAATGGTTTTCCAAGTGATTGGGCAGCGGTTTTTTGGATCATCAGTGCGGTATTGCAGCTTGTATTTGCAGGGTATTTATTGTTGAAACGTAAATGGAGCCATGCAATTGTGGGGACACTGTTCCTTAGTTTTCTTTTCTTTTCCCTGTATGTCCAAACATTATCCCTTATGGCATGTCTATCAGTACTCTTAATTTTAACTACCTTGATGACAGGGTTGAGCAGTAGATGGGTAAAGGGTCTGGTGGTTCAAAGAGGTGAGAAAACCCTTGTAGATTTTTATAGGATTTTTGGGTTGATTTATCTTATTCAGTTAAACTATCAGTTGATGAACAGCGGGTCCACTAATGCTGGATTAGACATTGGTGCAGCTTGTTTAATCCCACTTTATTTCCTAGTTATTCGCACGTTTACGAGTAAGCAAGCTGAAAGACAGGGGTATCTCTCGGCAGCGCTGATTTTGAGTCTTTTTCCGTATCAAAAAATATTGGAACAATTCACGATACCTGAAGTCATTCAAGCAGAAGTATGGATCCTGCCATTTCTCATCATTAGTTCACTCTTGCTAAGGAAGCTCTACAACATGGGAGAAATCACGCAACAAATAGAAATAGGCGTTGTGGCTTTTTTCTTTTTTCTCTTAATTATTGATGCGGTTCGAGGAGATACGTTGAATGATGCCTTAGTTATTGGGACGATTTCTCTAGCAGCGATTTTATTAGGCTTTAGTAGAAGATACAAATCTTATTTCTTGGCCGGAATAGGTACTATTTTATTAAATATTTACATGAATACAAAATCCCTATGGGGTTATCTTCCATGGTGGTTGTATTTAATTATCGGCGGTCTACTGCTTATCTCTATAGCGAGCTATTTTGAATGGAAAAAACAAAAAGAAAATCGTACATCTAAAGAGATTCTTAAAAAAAATAAACAAAGATTTATGAAATGGTTTCATCAATGGAAGTAAGAAAAAATAAATGCCCCAAAGCATGTAGCTTTAGGGAAGGGAAATTATGCAAATGTCATAATAAATCCTAAAACAAGAGCGATTAGGATAACGGTTATAAAGAATTTTTTGAACATGATTCCTCCAGATGATATATTCGTATGCTTGCTAGTATATCATGTTTTCAGCATTATTAGCCCATTGTAGAGGAGGTCAGCTTGATTGAAACGGAAAGCAGAATTAATTTTCGGTTTAATCGGAGGAATAATTGGTATATTGGTTTCACTCCTTGTTTTAATCGGGATCGGTGTCTACCACTCTCAGGGTGATGACCTGATAGTGTTCATTATATTGGTTTTCAGTATCTTCTTTTTCCTTTTACAAATCGGAGCCATTATTCTTAGTATGCTTGTTAATAAGATGAATCATAAATTATTCGGGGGCTTAATGATTGGAATAGGTGTGCTGTCTTTTCCTTTTTCTTTTTTCTTACTCTATATGCCTTCTGCTCTATATTTCGCAGCAGGTGCACTTGGTTTTAGAAAGCTTGTTCATGAATCAGAGGATAAAAATGTATAGTATTTGGTGCCCCTTGGACTTACCGTTCGAGGGGGTTTTTTCTAATATCCAGATTTTCCGACAGATTTAGAGAGGGTTTTGAGGAATATAGGTCGAATAGTATGAGTAGTAACAGCTAGTTAGAGAAGCTCTAAGGAGGAAGAGAATGGCCTACGAACATAAACATCCAAAATTAAAAAAAGTAATCGATAATATTGAAAATGTCATTATTGGTAAAAGAAATATAGTTGAATTAAGTTTAGTTGCTATGCTTGCAGATGGTCATGTGCTTCTTGAAGATGTACCTGGAGTAGGAAAAACAATGATGGTTAGATCATTGGCAAAATCAATTAATGCCAGCTTTAAGCGGATCCAATTTACCCCGGATTTACTGCCATCTGATGTGACCGGTGTTTCCATCTACAATCCTCAATTACAAGAATTCATCTTTCGTCCAGGTCCTATTATGGGCAATATTATTTTAGCCGATGAAATCAATCGAACATCTCCAAAGACTCAAGCTGCATTACTTGAGGGGATGGAGGAAGCAAGTGTGACCGTTGACGGAGTGACGAGACAATTAGAAAAGCCGTTTTTTGTTATGGCAACGCAGAATCCTATCGAATATGAGGGAACGTATCCTCTTCCAGAGGCACAATTGGACCGGTTTTTGTTAAAAATGAAAATTGGCTATCCAACGATGCAGGAGGAAATGGAAGTGTTAAATCTGGCACGTAAATCGCAGCCAATCGAAGAATTGGAGCCAGTTATTTCTATGGAAGAGATAAGGACATTGCAGGAAGAGGTCCTAAAGATACATGTAGAAGATACGATAAAAAGGTATTTAGTTGATTTGTCTGCACGTACACGGGTTCATCCAAATGTAAATCTAGGAGTCAGTCCCCGCGGTACGATAGCTTTAATGAAGGCAGCGCAGGCTTATGCGTTGTTAAACGGCAGAGACTATGTGTTGCCTGACGATGTACAATACTTGGCTCCGGCAGTGCTGTCCCATCGAATCATCCTTAAATCAGAAGCGAAATATGGAGGAATGGATGCAGAGAGTATCATTCAGGATATTGTGAGGAAAATTCCGGTCCCTGTTAAAAGGCAAGTGAACTAATGATGAAGAGGGTAGTACATTTTTTTAGAAAATATGCTAAGATGACAGGTTTGTTACTGTTAACGATTACGTCATTTATATTTGCCATGTTCCAAGGCGGATTTTTAAGTTGGTTCTTATTCTATACGTTTCTGCCTTTTGCTTTATATTCTTTTATGTTAATCGGGTATTCAATGGACAAGTTTAAGGTAGAACGAAGTGTGAGTAAGATTCAATATCAGGCGGGAGATCATCTAGAGGCAAAAATTATCATATCGAGAAAAAGTTTGATCCCACTGTTTTATTTAATGGTAGAAGATGAGGTTCCAGACTCTTTATTACCCATATCCCAACAAAAAAAGAAAATAATTGTGTTTCCTTTGTTCAAAAGGGAAATTAAGCTCAATTATCGGTTTGATCATCTTCCGCGCGGGGAGCACTTCCTAGAAACCATTCGACTGCAAACAGGAGACTTCTTTGGATTGTATCAAAAGAGTTCAATCTATACTGTACCTCAAACGATTATGGTGTACCCGGCTATTATTCAGCTTCCTTTTCAACAGCTTGAAAAAGCATATGATCAAGGCAATGGGGGATCCATTAGAAAGCTACTGCATGATCATACACTCGCTTCAGGGGTAAGGGACTATCAACCTGGTGACCAAATCTCTTGGATTAATTGGAAAGCGACAGCTAAGAAAAACGAAATGATGACAAAGGAATTTGATGAACAAAAGAGTCATGATCTTTTCTTGATTTTGGACGAGCAGGAGACCCCCTTATTTGAAGAAATGATTGTTTTTACGGCCTCTTTTTCCCATGCTGTTTTAAAGAAAGGAATCCAAATGGGGTACCTTGGAACCGCATTTCAAGAGCCATCTCTTCCTATAAGGGGTGGAGAACATCAAAGACAAGATATATTGTACAAACTAGCTCGAGCAAAAGCAGCGGCTGCGGAGAGGTTGGAGGTATCCCTTGAAAACCACCAATCTATACTACCGTTAAATGCTGCATTAATCATTGTTACGGGGAAACTATCTCGAACCACCATGGAGTTGATTAGCGGCTATAAATTAAATCGAGCGATAACGGTATTCTGTATGAAAACCGGCTCCTTTTTGACTGCGGAGGAGATAGCTGTTCGTGAGTCAGCTAAGAAAAAGGGCGTTAGAGTGAATTATTTGGATCAGCATCAATACGAATCTGAAATAATTGAGGTGATGGCTCAATGATGCAGAGCAAAACGCTGAATACGAGTATTCGTTGTCTGTTATATTTCTTTGGGATGCTGCTTGTTTGGGAGTGGGTGAGACCGGTCGGTCAACTCACTAATACAGGGAATCTATCTGTCTTTCTTGTTTTTGCTATCTTCTCTTTGCTGTTACATTATCTCCAGCTGAACTGGCTTGTTCGTTTCGCTTTCTTATCAGGATATACCATCCTGTCGCTTCAATACCTTTATTTTGATGTCTCGTTGTTTAATTTAATCTGGATTTTGGACATGGTAGAGGAGTTTAAGAATAATCTGCTTGGCGTTTTTGCAGGTGAGTGGTTGGATTTATCGAATCTATTTCGTTCCTTTTTATTTTTTATTTTAATTTGGTTAGTTACGTACCTTATTCATTATTGGATATCCGTTAAGAAAAAGATCTTTCTGTTTTTTTTATCGACCGTAATGTATCTCTCTTTTCTTGACACCTTTACCGTTTACGATGCAGATCAAGCGATTATTCGAACGATTATAATTGGCTTTATCTTTCTTGGGCTGTTGGCCTTTTTCAGACTGCTCGACCGGGAAGGTCTTGAAATTTCAGCTGTTAATCTTGGGAACTGGGTGCTCCCTCTCTGTCTTATGCTGGTACTAAGTACCCTTTTCGGCTTTGCTGCACCCAAACTCGATCCACAATGGCCTGACCCTGTTCCTTTTTTTAAGACTCAATCTGGAAAGGAAGGATCTGGTGGAAACGGAAAAAGCGGTATTAATCAAATGGGTTATAGTGAAAATGACGACCGACTTGGCGGCTCCATAGAAGGAAACGACACCGTCATTTTTTATCATAATGCGAAGAATAATCCGTATTGGAAGGTAGAACATAAAGATTTTTATACTGGTAAGGGTTGGGCCGACTTTTCTGAAATAGATATGAGTTATTTTCCAAATAATCAAGATGTTTCAGCCAAGAGGGTAACCGAAGACACCTCCAATATAAAGTTAGAGGATTATAGCGTAGATATAACCGTGAAAAAAACCTATAATCATATCGTTCTTCCAGAGCCTAGCTATCTAAAAAAAGTTCATACAAAAGATGAGGTTTCCTTTCGTTTTAACGAGTTAACAGAAAAGGTGGAACCATGGGCAGTAAGTGGATCTAGGATTAAATTAAATGAATACACCTTAGACTATCTTGTGCCATCATATGATATGGTCGCCCTGAAGGAAGTTACGGAAGATCAATTATACGAAGAGGTACCGATGAGGAGCGAGTACACACAGCTTCCCGAAATCCCTGAACGTGTAAGGGAACTTGCCTTAGAAATTACAGCAGGAAAGACGAATTATTATGATAAAGTGAAAGCAATTGAGAATTATTTTGACCGTCCAGAGTTTGTCTACGATAAGACAGATATTCCTTATCCAGAGGGCTCCCAAGATTATGTTGATCAATTTTTATTTGAAACTCAAAGAGGGTACTGTGATAACTTTTCAAGTGCGATGATTGTTCTTCTGCGAGCGAATGATATTCCTTCGCGCTGGACAAAGGGATATACGACAGGTGTTACAGCAACCTACAAAGGAAAACAAGTTAAAAAAGTGACCAATAATAATGCTCATTCCTGGGTTGAGGTTTATTTTCCGGGAACGGGGTGGGTACCTTTTGAACCAACAAAGGGATTTTCAAATTCTGCCAGCTTTTATGATTCCTCTATTGAAAGTACTAGTACCAGTCAAAATGACATACCTGAAAAAAATGCAGATGAATTGAAACCTGAAGCAGATGAGAGTAAAACACCTGTAAAAAATTTGGATGAACCTTCATCTTCTGGAAATGGAAGCGATGATTCCAATTGGTCGTGGATCACTTTCACTATTGCGGGGATAGGGCTTGGACTTATTGGTTTTTATGTGTATAAATCACGTCGTAAATGGCTGCCTTGGATTTACATTCGTCGATATAAACAGATGAAGGATCATGCTGTCTTTTCTAAAGCTTACATGACATTGTTAATACAATTGCAGCGTGCTGGAATCCATCGTCCAGAAGGTCAAACGTTGAGTGAATATGCGGTTGCTGTCGATTCAAGGTATGGTGTAAATGAGGCCCATATGCAGAAGTTGACAAAAGAATATGAAAGAATTATCTACCGTGGTGATACTGAAAAAGAGAGTCTAAATAAGAATTTTGAATTATGGGAAAAGTTAATTAAAAAGACTACCACTTGACCTTGTTTTTAACCTGTTGTTACAATTGAATAAACTTAATAATCAACACCTTCATATATCCTCGATAATATGGATCGAAAGTATCTACCGAATCACCGTAAATGATTTGACTATGAAGGCAGTTTTTTCGTATAGTAGCTGGAATTCTGCCTTCTTCGTTTATTCGAGAGGCAGAATTCTGGCTTTTTTTATTAATTTCTAAGAATTTTGCAACAATAAAAGGAGTAATTACTTATTTCAGTCTTCTTAAAGGGACATACATGAATTGAGTGAAATTCAACAGTAGAGGTGACGATTGTGCCGGGTAAAGTAGAATTGCAAAACCAAGAAATGATTTTAGTGCTTGATTTTGGAAGTCAGTATAACCAATTAATTACACGCCGTATTCGTGAGTTGGGCGTTTATAGTGAATTGCATCCTCACACGATTACTGCAGAAGAAATTAAAAAAATAAACCCTACTGGAATCATCCTTTCCGGAGGTCCTAATAGCGTTTATGATGATACAGCTTTCAGCTGTGACGAACGCATTTTCGAACTTGGCTTACCTATAATGGGAATTTGTTATGGCATGCAGTTGATGACTAAGCATTTTGGCGGCAGAGTGGAACGTGCTAAGAATCGTGAATATGGTAAAGCTACGTTAAAAATCCAACATGCTTCAAGCATTTTCACCGGCCTTCCTGAGGAACAGATTGTTTGGATGAGTCACGGTGATCTAGTCATGGAAACACCAGAAGGATTTACTGTCGATGGAATCAATGCATCGTGTCCGATTGCAGCGATGAGTGATGAATCACGTAAGTTATATGCTGTCCAATTCCACCCAGAAGTTCGTCATTCAGCGTACGGAACCGAAATTCTAAAGAATTTTGTGTTTAACGTATGTGAGTGTACAGGTGATTGGTCAATGGAAAACTTTGTTGAAGTAGAAATTGAAAAAATTCGTCAAGAAGTTGGCGACAGAAAAGTTCTTTGTGCATTAAGCGGTGGTGTTGATTCGTCTGTTGTTGCTGTGTTAATTCATCAGGCAATTGGTGACCAATTAACCTGTATTTTCGTTGATCACGGTCTTCTTCGTAAAGGAGAAGCTGAAAGTGTCATGAAAACATTTACTGAAGGCTTCAACATGAATGTAATCTTGGTTGATGCAAAAGAACGCTTCTTCTCGAAACTTGAAGGTGTTTCTGACCCAGAGAAAAAACGAAAAATCATTGGAAATGAATTCATTTATGTATTTGATGATGAAGCAACGAAACTAGAAGGCATAGACTTCCTTGCGCAGGGTACGCTGTACACAGATATTATCGAAAGCGGTACAGCAACGGCACAAACCATTAAGTCCCATCATAATGTCGGAGGTTTGCCTGAAGACATGCAATTCACGTTAATTGAACCCTTAAATACACTTTTCAAGGATGAAGTACGTGCTCTTGGAACTGAGTTAGGGATTCCTGATGAAATTGTTTGGCGTCAACCATTCCCAGGCCCAGGTTTAGGAATACGTGTTTTGGGTGCCATATCGGAAGAAAAATTAGAAATCGTTCGAGAATCTGATTACATTCTACGTGATGAAGTGAAAAAAGCTGGATTAGAACGTGAAATATGGCAATACTTTACGGTTCTTCCGGATATCCGCAGCGTAGGAGTAATGGGCGATGCGAGAACGTATGATTATACGATTGGTATTCGTGCAGTAACTTCCATTGATGGAATGACATCCGATTGGGCAAGAATTCCTTGGGAAGTCTTGGAAATCATTTCTACCAGGATTGTTAATGAAGTGGATCACGTTAACCGCGTCGTGTATGATATTACTTCTAAGCCGCCTGCAACGATTGAGTGGGAATAGATTTTTCATAAGAAAGGATTTTTAGCTTAGTCCATAGCGGATTAAGCTAAAAATCCTTTCTTTTTTGATTTAACACGAACGTTAGTAATTTTATTATTGATATTATTCGTAAAAACTGTTGACGAACATTTACGTTAGTTGTTACAATGATTCTGTAATAATTGGAAAATTCATAATTATATACTCATCGTATAATCTTGGGGATATGGCCCAAAAGTTTCTACTGAGCTGCCGTTAACAGCTTGACTACGATGTAAAGGATAGGTCTCTTTATTGACTGTCTCTTTTGCATTTATGTAGTTAAGCCGCGTTCGGGAAAGAATGCGGCTTTTCTTTATGTGGCAAAAACATTTTAAGGGAGACGAGAAAAATGAAGAAGTACTTTCAATTCGAAGAACTAGGTACTAATTTCCGACGTGAAATACTGGGCGGACTAACGACCTTCCTAGCAATGGCATATATATTGGTTGTTAATCCTGTAACATTAACATTGAGTAGTGTAGAAGATCTGCCGGATGCACTTCGCATGGATTATGGATCTGTCTTTGTTGCAACAGCATTAGCCGCAGCAATTGGATCTATTTTAATGGGAGTCATTGCTCGATATCCCATTGCCTTAGCACCTGGTATGGGTTTGAATGCATTCTTCGCCTATACAGTCGTGTTAACCTTTGGAATACCATGGGAAACAGCTTTAACAGGTGTGTTAATTTCTGGGGTCATTTTTGTTCTTTTATCACTATCCGGTATCCGGGAAAAAATAATAAATGCCATTCCTGCTGAATTGAAATATGCAGTAGGCGCAGGAATTGGACTTTTTATAACGTTTGTAGGATTTCAAAATTCAGGAATCATTGTTAAAAACGAAAATGTTATTGTTGGGATTGGCGACCTCACTTCAGGTAATACCTTGCTAGCTATATTCGGAATCCTGGTTACAGTGATGTTATTAACTAAAGGAATAAAAAGTGGTGTCTTTGCCGGAATGGTGATTACAGCAATTGTAGGAATGATCTTCGGATTAATCGATGTTCCTACGAAAATTATCGGATCCGTGCCAAGTCTATCCCCAACATTCGGAACAGCTTTTAATGCTTTTGGAAATCCAAGTGAGTTATTCACCGGTCAGATGCTGATTGTTATCTTAACTTTCTTGTTTGTCGCATTTTTTGATACCGCTGGTACATTAGTAGCTGTGGCTCAACAAGCAGGCTTAATGAAGGATAATGTCCTGCCGAGAGTAGGGAAAGGACTGTTTGCTGATTCATTATCCATCGTCTTCGGTGCTGTACTTGGTACGTCAACAACGACATCATATGTTGAGTCTACCTCAGGCGTTGCAGCAGGAGCGCGAAGTGGTTTTGCGGCTGTTATCACTGGTTTATTTTTTGTTCTTTCGATCTTCTTCTTCCCATTATTATCGGTCGTTACTTCAGCAGTTACAGCACCTGCATTAATTATCGTCGGTGTCATGATGGCTGCTTCATTGAAGAATATAGAGTGGGATAAATTCGAGATTGCGGTCCCAGCCTTCTTTACCGTTATCATGATGCCTCTAACTTATAGTATAGCAACAGGTATTGCTTGTGGTTTTGTCTTTTATCCCATCACCATGATTATGAAAGGGAAAGCAAAACAGGTTCACCCCATTATGTATGGACTCTTCATCATCTTTATCCTTTACTTTGTTTTCTTGATATAGTTAGTAAGGGAATCCCAATAGGGGTTCCTTTTTGTCTGCTTTTTTACGAAAATTTCCTATTTGGAATTGATTTAACATTGCTTTCGACAGGTAATTTGTCTAACATTAAGGGTAATAGAAATCGAGCATAAATGAGGGATTTTCATGGAAGGAATTCATATAAGCAAGGTATTAAACAATAATGTTGCCATAGCTGTTCACCCTTCATATGGAGAAACGGTTGTCATTGGTAAAGGTGTCGGCTTTAATCGTAAAAAAGGCGATGTGCTGCCTGAAGATTTGGCCGATAAAATGTTTGTTCTGAAAAGCGAGAAGGAACAGGAGAATTACAAGAAGTTACTTCCAAATATTGATGAACAAATGCAGGCTAGTATTATTGAAACCATTCAACATATAAATTCTCGGGTACCTGGCAGCTTAAATGAACATATCCATGTTGGTTTGACCGATCATCTTCTTTTTGCCCTCAACCGTGTTCAAAATGGGATGGAAATGAAAAATCCGTTTCTTATAGAAACAATCACTCTTTATCCCTTTGAATATGAGGTGGCAAAAGAAGTTATTGAAATTATGAAAGAAAAGACAGGAATCGGGCTCCCAGAAGGTGAGATAGGATTCATCACCCTTCATATTCATAGTGCGGTTGTAAATAAGGAGTTAGCAGAAGTTAATAAATTTTCCCAGTTGGTCAGTCATTTAGTAGGGATAATAGAAGATCAGCTTGAATTTAAAATGGATAAAGAAAGCGTGGACTATATCAGGCTGGTTCGACATCTCCGTTTTACCATTGACCGAGTTCTTGCTGATGAAAAAATAGATGAACCACAAAAAATTGCAAAACTATTGAAAGAAGAATACCCCCTGTGCTATAATCTGGCGTGGAAGCTGATAAAAATTATGCAAAAAAAGCTTTTGAAGCCTGTATACGATGCTGAAGCTGTTTATTTGACCATGCATCTCCAACGACTTCAAACAAAAATTAAATAAAGAAATAACATTCACGTGTTACTGATTAGATCAGGCATAAGTGAAGTAAGTAATTGATTGTTAAGTAACTGGTTATATTAATATAATCAGCAGCTGGCATCTATACTTATTTTGCTTATGCCTTTTATTGTTGAATTTTGTTTTTTATTAGTATTCCACAAAAACTTCTGGAGGTCACACCATGTTTAAAAAATTATTTGGTGTTTTACAAAAAGTAGGGAAAGCGTTAATGCTTCCGGTAGCGATTTTACCAGCAGCAGGGATTCTTCTTGCGTTTGGTAATGCACTTCAAAATCCTACGTTGTTAGACTTAGCACCGTTTCTAAATAATGGCGGAGTAGATATGGTTGCATCTGTTATGGAAAACGCCGGGAATGTTATCTTCACCAACTTGGCCCTATTATTTGCAGTTGGTGTAGCTATCGGACTTGCCGGTGGAGACGGAGTAGCTGGCCTAGCAGCTATCGTTGGATTCCTAATTATGAATGTAACAATGGGTACAGCTTTAGGCATTGATGCAAAAGCGTTAGAGGGCAGTGTCGAATATGCAAGTGTCCTTGGTATTCCGACGCTTTCAACGGGTGTCTTCGGCGGAATCATTGTCGGTATTATCGCTGCAGCCATGTACAATAAATTCTTCCGAATTGAATTGCCATCATACCTCGGATTCTTTGCAGGAAAACGTTTTGTTCCAATTGCGACAGCGGTATCTGCTTTAATCTTAGGACTTTTGATGATTTTTATTTGGCCGCCGATTCAACATGGCTTAAATACATTCTCAGAGTTCATGCTTAATGGAAATTTAACTATCTCATCATTCATCTTTGGATTAGTAGAAAGATCGTTAATACCTTTCGGATTACATCACATTTTCTACTCGCCGTTTTGGTTTGAATTTGGAACGTACACAAATGCGGCCGGCGAAATTATTAAAGGTGACCAAGCTATCTTTATGAATCAGATCAAAGATGGGGTACAAAACTTAACAGCTGGAACATTCATGGCAGGTAAATATCCATTTATGATGTTTGGACTTCCAGCAGCAGCTCTTGCTATTTATCACGAAGCTCGTCCAGAAAAGAAAGTTATGGTTGGGGGATTAATGGCTTCTGCAGCATTAACTTCATTCCTAACAGGGATTACAGAACCACTTGAATTCTCGTTCCTTTTTGTAGCACCAGTATTATTTGGTATCCATGCAGTCTTTGCAGGATTGTCATTTATGACGATGCACTTACTTAATGTGAAAATCGGAATGACGTTCTCAGGTGGATTAATTGACTATGTATTATTCGGATTAATCAATCCACAAACCAATGCCTGGTTAGTTATTCCTGTTGGTATCGTATTCGCTTTAATTTATTACTTCGGATTCCGTTTTGCCATCCGTAAATTCAACTTAAAAACGCCAGGACGTGAAGTTGAAGATGAAAATGAAGGACCAGCAGTAAAAGTTAATGCTGAAACACTGCCATTGCAGATTCTTGATGCTATGGGCGGAGAGAAAAATATTGCTCACTTAGACGCTTGTATTACACGTCTAAGAGTATCCGTGAATGATGCTAAACAAGTAGATAAAGAACTACTGAAAAAACTAGGCGCAGCCGGCGTTTTAGAAGTAGGTAACAGCATTCAAGCAATCTTCGGACCTCGTTCTGAAACAATCAAAGGTCAAATGAAAGACATTATGGAAGGGAAAACTGTTCGTAATGTTGAAATACCACCTGAAAAAGGTGTAGAAGACCAAATCGTTGATGTTATGCCAGAAGCTTTACGTACTGAAGGAGAAAATCATGTCTTTATTTCGCCGATTACTGGTGAAATTAAACCAATTAGCGAAGTACCTGATGCAGTGTTCTCTGAAAAAATGATGGGTGATGGATTTGCGATCATTCCAGAGGATGGAACCATTGTTTCACCTGTGGATGGAACGATTGTCAACTTCTTCCCAACCAAACATGCAATCGGGATTGAATCTGACACGGGCCTTGAAGTGTTAATTCATGTAGGGATAGATACAGTTAAATTAGAAGGAAATGGTTTTGAAGCACTTATTGCACAAGGTGATAAAGTTAAAGCCGGACAGCCTCTATTACAAGTTGATCTAGACTATGTGAAAAATAATGCTACTTCTATCATTACACCAATTGTCTTCACTAACTTAAAAGCTGGTCAATCAATTGTTATTGAAAAAACCGGTAAAGTAACAAGCAGTGAAGAAAACATTATCTCTATTAAATAAAATTGTGATTTATAGCTGCTCGCATGTCCTCACTGGATATGCGGGCAGCTATTTTTTTGTCGTGAATCGGGACTTTCTTCTTATTGAAGTTATTTGAGGTAGATGTTACTATATGTAGTACACGCATCAGGCGGAAAACATTTTAATATAATGCTAAAAAAGATTATTTAAAAAAGATGTTGACGTTATGTTGTGTAGATGGTATATTAGTTAAGTCGCTTCGGAAGAAACGGCAAACGACATGAAAAATTGCTCTTTGAAAACTGAACAAAACAAAGCGTCAACGTTTTAAAGAAGTGAGTACACACTATAAAAACAACCGAGCAAGTCAAACATTCTACGGAGAGTTTGATCCTGGCTCAGGATGAACGCTGGCGGCGTGCCTAA
>NZ_JAZVJO010000072.1:0-3875 GCF_059453735.1 Peribacillus sp.
TTCATCGAGTGGAGGCTAAGCTTGATATATTAAATGAGACTATTATTGAACTTCCTATTAGATTGAGGGAAGGATTTTTAGAGAAAATATAAAGGTTGAATTCTTGCGAATATACAATGCAAAAAAGAGGCTGCCATTTATTGGACAGCCTCTCATTTTTTTAAACAAGATTTAATGTTACGTCTACGTTGTTTCTCGTAGCTTTTGAATACGGGCAGAATGCATGTGCTTTCTCGATGAATTGCTGTGCTTCTTCACGGTCCATTTCAGGAATAGAAATATCTAGTTTTACAGCAAGTTTCATCCCATCGTCCGCCTCATCTTTACCAATAGTAACATTTGCAGTGACTGTAGTATCTACTTTTTTCTTCGCTTTGCTTAACATGAGATTTAAGGCACCGTCAAAACAAGCCGCGTAGCCGCTGGCAAATAGTTGTTCAGGATTGGTTGCCTGTCCTCCCTTACCGCCAAGCTCTTTCGGAGTGGTAACATCAAAATCAATAATGCCGTCTTCAGATTTAACATGTCCATCTCTTCCGCCTGATGCGGTTACAACTGCAGTATAAAGTGGTTTCATATATCCCATCTCCCTTTCAATCTAGTCATATTTACTTCTCTATTACTATATCCCTGTTGCTTGACTGTTAAACAAAAAGAGAGGGACGAGTCGAACTGTCCGATTAATCTAATGAGGATGAAATTCGAATGTCGTTTTAATTCGTTCAAAAAGGGTAAAGTTATACTATGTAGTTAATTATAGAGAGGATGTTGCTGTGTGAAAAAGACATTAATCAAGAGGGCAGCTGTATTAATTGCTCCTATTGTTATAAAACAAGTGAAAAAATACTGGAATAATCGTAAGCGTTCTAAACGAGTTAACAGCTGAATAAGGGTAAAGCAGAGGCACCGATTGGGTGCCTTTTATTTTTATTCCTTCTTCAACTGAATAATTGGAAACTGACTTTTTTCCGTGTATTGTAGCCAAAAAAGAAGTGAATATGATATATTTTTAAACGTATGGATTAATGAGCGTACATATATAGCAAACAGCTTTTTATAATGGCTGGATAAAGATAATCAGGGGAAGGTTGTTACCCATGTAAAAATGCCTGATGGCTTATAGCATAGAAAGTGATTATATTAATGGAAAGAAAGGAATTCACACATGACAAATTTACAAGAAGAGGTTCAATCAAGACGAACCTTTGCTATTATCTCTCACCCGGATGCCGGGAAAACGACATTAACAGAAAAATTACTATTATTCGGTGGAGCAATCCGAGATGCCGGAACCGTTAAAGCAAGAAAGACAGGTAAGTATGCAACGAGTGACTGGATGGAAATTGAAAAACAACGGGGAATATCTGTTACTTCCTCAGTCATGCAGTTTGATTATGATGATTTCCGCGTTAATATCCTTGATACACCTGGTCACCAAGATTTCAGTGAAGATACGTATCGGACGTTGATGGCGGTCGACAGCGCCGTCATGATTATTGACTCTGCAAAAGGTATCGAGGATCAAACGATTAAGCTTTTCAAAGTTTGCCGTATGCGTGGAATTCCCATCTTTACCTTTGTAAATAAAATGGATCGTCAAGGTAAAATGCCGCTGGAACTGTTGGCTGAATTAGAAGAAGTGCTCGGAATTGAATCTTATCCGATGAACTGGCCGATTGGAATGGGCAAAGACTTTATTGGGATTTATGACCGGTTTAATAACAGAATTGAACAGTTCAAAAAAGAGGGAGAAGAACGTTTCCTTCCACTTGATGAATCTGGCGAACTGATGGATGGGAATGAGTTAAAGGATTCTCAGCTTTATGAACAGACACTTGAAGAAATCATGCTATTATCTGAAGCCGGCAATCAGTTTTCTGAAGAGGCAATTGCTAACGGTACACTAAGCCCAGTGTTCTTTGGGAGTGCATTAACTGCATTTGGTGTGCAAACATTCTTGGATGCCTATCTTCAATTTGCTCCTGCACCACAGCCTCGAGCTGCGACTACAGGTGAGATTGATCCTTTGGCTAAAGATTTTTCAGGCTTTATCTTTAAAATTCAAGCGAACATGAATCCAAAGCACCGTGACCGGATTGCCTTTTTGCGAATTTGCTCAGGTAAATTTGAACGCGGAATGAGTGTGAATTTAAGCAGAACGAGTAAACCGATTAATTTATCTTCATCTACACAATTTTTAGCTGATGATCGTAATACGGTTAATGAAGCAGTAGCTGGCGATATAATTGGGCTTTATGATACAGGTAATTACCAAATTGGTGATACGATCACTACAAGTAAGGACATGTATCAATTTGAACGTCTTCCACAATTTACACCAGAATTATTTATGCGTGTTACAGCGAAAAACGTTATGAAGCAAAAACACTTCCATAAGGGAATTAACCAGCTAGTTCAAGAAGGGGCTATTCAGCTGTTTAAAACGGTAAGAATGGAAGAGTATCTACTCGGAGCAGTAGGTCAACTTCAGTTTGAAGTGTTTGAACACCGTATGCGTAATGAGTATAATGTCGATGTTATAATGGAACGAATGGGAAATAAAATTACCCGTTGGGCCGTTGAAGAAAAAATTGATGAAAACCTTCATAACAGCCGGAGTATTCT
The DNA here is from genome assembly GCF_059453735.1 of Peribacillus sp. Taxonomy (NCBI): domain Bacteria; kingdom Bacillati; phylum Bacillota; class Bacilli; order Caryophanales; family Bacillaceae; genus Peribacillus; species Peribacillus sp. Next base: position 2,626 of record NZ_JAZVJO010000072.1, read on the forward strand.
TGTGAAGGATCGTTATGATAAATATGCATTCTTGTTTGAGAATGAATTTGCGCTTCGATGGTTTAAGGATAAAAATCCTGACGTAGAGTTATTTAATCCGATGGATGATGTGGGAAGACAATAAGCTTAACCTGAGACTGTCTTGTAAGGTCATTAAATGACCTTACAAGACAGTTTTTTTTATGATGAGGAGGGGCATGATTTTATAGCAGGTATACGTAAGTTAATACATATGAGTATCGGTGTTCGACCGGTTCTAAAAATGTTAAAAGAAGAAGGCGGTTTGCTTCCTCTTTGTCGTTTATTTGGCTTACTGCATTTTGTTGATTGTATTTATTTTGAAGGGTTCCTAAATACCATCCAGGTGCTGGTTGAATGCGCAATTACTTTGTTATGCAGCAGATGATCATAGTAACTCCCTCGGTGCTATTTTCTTCAAACCTCTAAATGTATCTGTACATCCTTATTAAAATATGAAACTAGAGATTTTGGATAAATGTTCATAACAATTTTTATGTGGATTAGTAAGAGAATTACCAAATATTATGAAAAAATAAATATATATAGGTTGCATCTTACAAAAAAGCACTTTATTCTTTAAATGAGTAGTAACCATAATTTTCAATGGTATATTTGTAATATATTGTATAGAAGGTGGAGAGATGTTACAGTTTCTGATGCTAATTGGCTTCTCTTATTTGTTTGGAAGTATCAATGGAGCATATTATGCGGCAAAATTCATGTCTGGCGACGATATTCGATTAGTTGGAAGCGGGAATGCAGGGGCGAGAAACGCGGGAAGACACTTAGGGAAAAAGGGTTTTTTGCTTACCTTATTTATCGATGTAGGAAAAACACTTATTGTTCTTACCATCGTTAGGAAGGGATTAGAGCTGAATAATATATGGTTGATTATTTCAGCGGTACTTGTACTTGTGGGACACATATGGCCGCTCCATCTGGAATTTCGGGGAGGAAAAGGGGTAGTTGTCTTTTTGACGGCAACACTTTTCATTATTCCAGTAGCTATTTTAATTGCGGGTGTTGTACTGGGAAGCGGGTACCTGCTTTTTCGTAAGTTCACGATAACCGGTTCATTTGCGATGCTGACCATTCCAATTACTTCTTGGTATGCAGGACAGACTCGGACTGAGACAATCGGATTGTTGTGTATGCTTATACTTGTGCTCTTAGTTCATGTTTATCCACGAAAAGGTACTAATCTCTCTACTTCTAACAATGTAGAATTG
>NZ_JAZVJO010000073.1:0-4717 GCF_059453735.1 Peribacillus sp.
TTAATTTTTTTTTTTTTAATTTTAATAAAAACAGGTTATTTTTTCCTTTAATTGGGGGATATATTAAAAACGGTAAAAAAGAAGTAGTTTATTGTAAATACAGGTATAGATTACCATATAATTTGTAATAAAACATAAGAAAAAAATCCTGGGTTATTTTTCCTATTGAAAGTGACTTATTTTAACAGTGTGGGAGGGAGAAGAATGAATAAACATGAGGACACAACAATATTAAATAGCTCAAGCCGTAAAACACCTCAATTGTTGAGAGAATGGTTTCTTAGGTTAAGAGATTATATAACGGACAAAAACAAACTCATCGATACTGGACCTATTATTATATTTATTCTTGCTCTCATACTATTAGGAAGCTACAAAGTATTCTTCTAAATTTTTTTGATAACATAATAAAAAATAAGTCTAATTACCTAATGATGCATTAATTTTTATACATAATTATATAAAAATAGACATATTTTACTGTTTTTATTCTTTTATAGTAGATTTATGGGTAATATTGTTATAATTGGAATAAGTTTTAAAGGTTAAAACTGAATTAAGGTAATATTTTACTATGATAAAAGGAGTGAGTGAATAGAATGAAAAAGCTTCAGCTGATTATTGCAGATACCGATTCCTTATATCTAAGGTCATTCGGGGAGTATATTTTATCTTCTAAATTGAATCAGAAGTTTGATATTAAACTTTTTTCAAATTCCGATAGTTTAAAACAATACATAGAGTCAGAACAGCCAATTGATATAATCCTTATTCAACCTAATCTCTTTGATAGGGAACAATTTTTAGAATATAAGGGTATAGTCCTGTTTTTACTAGAAGATGAGAGTGCACAAAATAAAGACAGAAAAGGGGTTTTTAAATATAAACCTCTAAACCAACTCTTATCATCCACCTTGTCAGCTTATTATGAACATCACGCAAGCTTAACAGGTATAGCTGGTAATGCGGGTAAAACAAAGGTTGTATCCGTATACTCACCTGCTGGAGGAACAGGAAAAACAACTTTTGCTGCATCTATCGGTAGACAACTGGCGCAAAAAGGAAATAAAGTATTTTATTTAAATTTTGAATTATTTAATTCGACATCACTATACTTTCACTCAAATGAGGATTCTCCATCCTTGCAAATTTTGTACTATCTGAAAGCGAAGCCATCTCAGCTTTTGTCAAAAATTGAAGCTTTAAAGAAATATGACAGTGATTCGAATATTGATTACTTCGATTTACCACCTTGTCCAGATGAAATGATTGCTATTAAAAAAGAGGATGTGAAAATCCTGATTCAGGCCTTAATAGAAACTGGACAATACGATTACATTCTTATCGATCTAGATAGTTCAGTTCATGAGTTTACCTTAGCAGCATTTGAAGAAAGTCACCAGATTATGTGGCTGCTGAATAATGATGTTCAAAGCTTTTATAAAACGGCCCATATGCTTCAACTGCAGCAGGAGCTGTTTGATCATCCTCATTTAATAGAAGGAAAAGCGGTTTTTATTGTCAATCGTTTCACAGGTTACTTTCCAGAAGAATTCAGATCCTTTAATCTCCCAATACATGGCTACCTTCCATATGTTCAGGAATGGGCCCAAGTCACCGGGAGAAATCAAATATATTATCATCCTCTTTACACAAAAGAGTTGATGACCATTACAAATGAACTAACTGAAAGAAATCAGGCAGGTGTCCAAATTGATTGATGAAAAAATCGTAAAGGACATCATCCAGTCATTGAGAGAAACACTAGACCTCATGCATTCCATACCTAATGATGAACTAATGGAATATATTGAGGCAGCGGTTTTTGACTATTCACATACAAATAAACTTAACTCAGCACAGATGCATTGGCTCGTAGATAGGATTTTCAATGCTTTCCGGGGGTATGACGTGTTACAGCCGCTTATTGATGATAAGTCAATCACCGAAATTATGGTGAACAGCCATGAAGAAATTTTTATTGAAAGAAATGGGGAAGTCTCTAAGGTCGACATTTTTTTTGAAAGTCAACAAAAGTTAGAGGATATTATTCAATCAATTGTTTCGAAAGTAGATCGGGTGGTCAATGAATCAACGCCAATCGTCGATGCAAGGCTACACGATGGTTCAAGGGTGAACGTTGTTCTTCCACCGATTTCACTGAAAGGTCCTGCCATTACAATACGGAAGTTTCCCGAAAAACCTCTTACAATTGAAGATTTAGTAGAAAAAGGAGCAATTACCAATGAAGCAGCCGAATTCTTAAGGGATCTAGTGGAGGCCAAATATAACATATTTATCGGTGGTGGAACTGGTTCAGGTAAAACAACATTTTTGAACGTACTGTCAAATTTTATTCCCAGGGATGAAAGGATACTAACGATAGAAGATTCTGCTGAATTACAAATAAAGAATGTACCAAATCTAGTTAGTTTGGAAACAAGAAATGCGAATACAGAGGGCCGAGGGGAAATTGGTATTCGTGATTTAATCAAGACTTCTCTACGGATGCGCCCAAACCGAATAATCGTCGGTGAGGTTCGGGGAGCGGAGGCACTTGATATGTTGCAGGCTATGAATACAGGGCATGATGGATCATTATCAACAGGTCATGCTAATTCAACAACAGATATGCTTAGTCGTTTAGAAACAATGGTGTTGAGCGGGGCGAGTCTTCCCGTGCAGGTCATTCGTCAGCAAATCAGCTCTGCTATTGATATTATGGTTCATTTATCCAGACTAAGGGATCATTCGAGAAAAATTGTCTCAATCAGTGAGCTGATAGGAATAGAAAATGGTGAAATACAAATCAATCCTCTCTTTGAATTTATTGAGGAAGGGGAAGATACAGATGGCAAAATTATCGGTCAGCTTCTGCCTACAAAAAATAAACTGCAATCAATTACTAAATTGAAAATGGCTGGGATCTACGACAAATAATTAATAGGAGGAGGTGAAAAGATGAATCAAGACATGTTGATCCTGCTCTTGCTCCCTGTAATATTTGGAATTTACTTCTTTATAAACTATAAAAAGAAAGAAGCTGAAAAGAAAGCGATAGTGGAGGGACAGCCAGCTGCAACTGTAGAAACAAGTTTTGCAAAAAAAGCGAGAGAAATTAAGGAAGAAACTGCAAAGAAACGAATTAGAAATGTAGATAAACACTTGATAGATTATTCTGAGTATCACTTGACAGTTAAAGAATTTACTCTTTATGCAGCAATTGCGATGATTGCGTTATTCCTATTAGGTATGCTTTTCTATGAAAATATGGTTATTGCTTTCGTTTTGAGTAGTCTAGGACTTCTGTTCCCTAAAATGAGGAAACATTCATTACTTTTTCAGCGAAAGGATAAACTTTCGGTCCAGTTTAAAGAGGCCATTGCCTCTCTATCTTCCTCACTTGCTGCGGGACGTTCGATTGAAAATAGTTTTAGAGAAGTTGTGTTCGATCTTAAAATGCTTTATCCGGACCCTAACACGCATATTATACGTGAATTTGAAATCATCAATCGCAGGGTGGAAAATGGTGAAACCATTGAGAGAGCAATTCGGGATTTTGCAAATCGTTCAGATCTTGAGGACATTATGAATTTTGCTGATGTGTTTATTACCTGTAAACGAACAGGTGGTAATTTAGTTGAAGTCATTAGAAGAACAGCTGACATAATTGGAGAAAAGGTCGAGATACAGCAAGAGGTCCAAATTATGATTGCACAAAAGAAATTTGAATCAAGGATCCTGACAGTCATGCCTATCGGAATGATCGCTTTGTTAAAATACTCATCAGGCGATTATTTAGCTCCTCTCTATAACTGGTCCAACTTAGGGCCAATTATAATGACCGTATGTCTTGGATTACTTGTACTCTCATATTGGCTGAGCCAAAGAATTATGAATATTAAGGTGTGATGGATATGGCTATATATGGGGTATTGGTGCTGGCGCTTATTGTTGTATATTTTATTCTTTCAGTTGTTTCTCGAAACAAATACGATGACTTTATAACTGAAATGAACGGGCAATATTCCTTACTATTTATGGCTCCAGTGTCTCTTTATATTATGAATAAATGGCTGATCATGGAGCGGTTTCATACGCAGGTCTCTAATATACAACAGAAGATGATTGGTTTACACGGAAGCAGAGAAGCCTTGAAGCATACGCGCATGTTTATCGCTCAACTCATTTCTATTGTATTAGTTTGCCTTCTTGGCTCATTTCTAATTGCCTTACTATCTTCAGGCGACCATGTAATGTTCTTAGCAGGGTGTATGTTTACATTTATCATTCCAGTAATTATGATCAACCAATTATCGAATAAGGAAAAAGATCGGAAGAATAAGATCCTCCTTGAGCTGCCTGAATTGGTGAATAAAATTATCCTTCTCGTTAATGCAGGAGAAACAGTTCAACAAGCGATTGTCCGCTGTGTTGAGATGAAAGGTGAAAATGACTCACCTTTATACGCAGAACTAAAGGTGACAGTGAATAAACTTACCAGCAATGAACCTTTCGGACATGTCATGAATGAATTTAGCAAAAAATGCGGAATACAGGAAGTGTCTCTATTTACGACTACGGTCCTTCTTAACTACCGCAAAGGCGGTCAGGATCTAATAATATCACTTCGAGAATTATCAACAGTCCTATGGGAAAAAAGGAAGAGCATTTCCAGAACCAAGGGGGAAGAAGCCTCATCGAAGCTTGTATTCCC